>JAHCKF010000328.1 GCA_026125925.1 Pseudolabrys sp. | reverse complement strand
CTGGAAGACACTGCTGGCCGGCGCCGCCGAGATGGATGTCTACCAGGACGTCAGCAAGTAAGGTCTGGCCGGTCCTGAGGGCGGGGCGCCGAGCCCCTTGACCCCGGCCGTCAGCTTGGCTTCAAACGGGCCCTGCGGCCGGCCTCGCCGGTATCGAACGAAAGAGCAACAATGTCCGACGGCGACGCGAAAAAGACCATCAAGAAGGTCGTTCTGGCCTATTCCGGCGGTCTCGACACCTCGATCATCCTCAAATGGCTGCAGACCACCTATGGCGCCGAGGTGGTGACCTTCACCGCCGATCTCGGACAGGGCGAGGAGCTTGGCCCGGCCCGCGAGAAGGCGCTGCGCGCCGGCATCAAGCCCGAGAACATCTTCATCGACGATCTGCGCGAGGAATTCGTCCGCGACTTCGTCTTTCCGATGTTTCGCGCCAACACCGTTTATGAAGGGCAGTACCTGCTCGGCACCTCGATCGCGCGGCCGCTGATCGCCAAGCGTCAGATCGAGATCGCGCACCAGGTTGGCGCCGACGCCGTCTGTCACGGCGCCACCGGCAAGGGCAACGACCAGGTGCGCTTCGAGCTCGGCTATTACGCGCTCGACCCGTCGATCAAGATCATCGCGCCGTGGCGCGAATGGACCTTCAAGGGCCGCGACGAACTTTTGAACTTCGCGCGCGACAATCAGATCACCATCACCAAGGACAAGGAAGGCGAGGCGCCGTTCTCGGTCGACGCCAACCTGTTGCACTCCTCGTCCGAGGGCAAGGTGCTGGAGGATCCGGCCAAGGAAGCTCCAAGCATCGTCTATCAGCGCACCATCTCGCCGATGGAAGCGCCTGACAAGCCGACCGAGATTTCCATCGGGTTCAAGCGCGGCGATGCCGTCAGCCTCAACGGCAAGGCGATGTCGCCGGCGACTTTGCTCACCGAGCTCAACAAATACGGCCACGACAATGGCATCGGCCGGCTCGACCTGGTCGAGAATCGTTTCGTCGGCATGAAGTCACGCGGCGTCTATGAGACGCCCGGCGGCACGATCCTGCTGCAAGCGCACCGCGCCATCGAGTCGATTACGCTCGACCGCGGCGCGGCGCATCTCAAGGACGAACTGATGCCGCGCTATGCCGAGCTGATCTATAACGGCTTCTGGTTCGCGCCGGAGCGCGAGATCCTGCAAGCGGCGATCGACAAGTCGCAGGAGATGGTCGAGGGTACGGTGCGGCTCAAGCTCTACAAGGGCAATGTCATCGTCACCGGCCGCGAGAGCGATGCCTCCCTCTATTCCTCGACGCTCGTCACCTTCGAAGACGACAAGGGCGCCTACGACCAGAAGGACGCGGCGGGCTTCATTCGTTTGAACGCGCTGCGGCTGCGTACGCTCGGCCAGCGCAAGAAGACGCTCAAGCCGTAAGTGAAACGCCGGCTGCTCCGCGCGATCTCGGGCAAGCCGGCAGGTAGCAGAAACGGGAGATCAGGATGGGTTCGGGGCATTCACGCATCGTCGCCGGCGTTGCGGCCGGCATCTTTGCACTGGGATTGGCGGCGTGCTCGACCAGTTCGAAGAATGCCGAACCGGATCCGAACATCTTTCCAAAGGACTACAAGCTCGAGCTGATGAATGAATTGCAGCGTACGTTAGACGATCCGACCAACATCCGCGATGCGTTCGTCACCGAGCCGTTCCTGACGCAGGCTAGCCGCGAACAACGTTACGCCGTGTGCGTGCGCAGCAATTCACGCAACATCAACCGCGAATATACCGGCAGCAAGGACCGCATCGGCTATTTCTATGCCGGTCATCTCAATCAGTTGATAGAGGCGACGCCGGAGCAATGCGGCAAGGCGGCGTACAAGCCCTGGCCCGAGTTGCAGAAAATCTGTTTCAGCGAGAAGGGCTGCAAGTAGCCGCTTCTTTCAGAACCTCGCCGTCGTCGTTTCCTCCGGCGATGGCTCATGCTCAACCGTGATATATTTGAGGTCTGGCACCAGCGGTTGATGCCGCCGTTTCTTCTCGGCGATCTCGGCGGTCACCTTCTGCAATTGCACAAAGCGCGCCGCGGTGACCGGATGGGTTTTGTTCGGCAGGATATTGTCCGGCGCGGCCAATCCCATGCGCCGCCACACCTCTTCGGCCCCGTCAAGCTCGTATCCGGCGCGCGCGGCGTAATAGGCGCCGACATAGTCGGCCTCGCGCTCGAAACCGACGCTGAAGGCCCGCGCGCCGAAGGCGCCGAATTGCCGGGCGAAGGCGCCGCCGGTTGAGACGCCGCCGGCGAAAATGCCGATGTCGATCGCCGCGCCGCCGACGGTACCGACGATCTGGTTCCAGCGCTGCTTGCCGAGATGGCCGAGATTGGCATGCGCCATTTCGTGGCCGATGATCAGAGCGAGCTGGGCGTCGGTGTGCGCCAGATCGACGATGCCTGAGTTGATGGTGATCCGTGTGTCGGAAGCGGAGGCGTTCGACGCCTGATTGGCGGCGTAGACGATCGGAACGGCGCACGCCGTCACCGGCGTTACCATGATGACGCGATCATCACCGTCGCGGCGGACATTGACCGCCACCGGCCTGGTGCCGTTGGCCTTGAGCCAGCGGCCCATCCAGCCGGCCGTGCCCCAGACGGGGATGAACTCGCCATTGAACGCGGTGATCTCGTCGCCGACGCGGATGCCGGCCTTGGCGGCAGGCGACTCATTCGCCACCGAAATCGCGGTCGGCCGTGTCCAGCCGATGTTGAGTGCCTCGGCGGCATAGGACTGGTAGCGCCGCGGCAGGCTTCGCGGCGTCACCGCATAGACGCCGATCTGCGCCGACACCCAGTCCTTGCAGTCGGCGACATTGGCGGTGCGCAGGCGGAAGGCGACGGAATCGACGCGGCGCAGTTCGGCGTAATAACGGCGCAGCTGCGCGATCTGCTGGGCGCGCTGCTCGGCGGCTACGGCATCTCGCGGCAGATCGGGCAACCGGCTTTCCGGCATGGCGCAAGCGGCGCACAGGGCCGCCATCGCCATGCTGAACGGCCGGACACAACGCACAACGCCACCCCCGCCTCCGAGGCCGAGGGTAGCGTCGCCGGAACTCACGAATCAAGCATAAGTTGTGGTCGGGTTGTGGCGGGGAGGCGCGCTCAGCGCGCCGCGTCCATCGCCACCTTCTTGTTATCACCCATGTCCGGACGGGTGCCGGCGGCCGCGGCCATCATCATCTTGACCATGCTGACCACGGTGCCGGAGCCATCCCAGAACTCGGCTTCGGTCGGCGTCACCTTGAGCACGCGGATATTCGGATTCTCCGGCGTATCCCACCAGGCCTTGGCTGTCGGCTCCCACAGTTCCTCGATCTTGGCGCGGTCGTTCGAGACGACGGCTTCGCCGGACACCGAGGCGTATTTCTGGCCGCCGGTGTCGGCGAAGGCGAGGACCAGCTTCGGATAGCGCGCGATCTCCTCGTCCTTGTGGTGGCGCGCATCGGTGAGGAAATAAATGGTATTTTCCTTGGGGCGTAGACGCGCGTCCATCGGGCGGCTGTGCAGGTTGTTGCCGTCCCAGGTCGTCAGCATGCAGATGGAGATCTTCTCCATCAGGTCCCAGACGCGGTCCGCGTTGTTGTCGGCCATGATGTTCTCCTTTGCCGTGCCAACGGCGCAGCATGGACAACGTTCCGGCGGAACAAAAAAGGCGCCGTTGCCGGCGCCTTTTTCGAAAGATCGAAATCGATCGGGCTGTCACACCTGACGATCGACCAGCGCCTTCTTCAGCGTGGCGATTTCCTTGGCCGGGTTGAGGCCCTTCGGGCACGCCTTCGAGCAATTCAGGATGGTGTGGCAACGATAGATGCGGAACGGGTCCTCGAGATTGTCGAGGCGGTCGCCGGTCGCTTCGTCGCGCGAATCCTGCACCCAGCGGTTGGCCTGAAGCAGCGCCGCGGGGCCGAGATAGCGGTCCGAATTCCACCAGTAGCTCGGGCACGAGGTCGAGCAGCAGGCGCACAGGATGCACTCGTACATGCCGTCGAGCTTGGCGCGC
>JAHCKF010000327.1 GCA_026125925.1 Pseudolabrys sp. | reverse complement strand
GGGCAAGGACGACGCCACCAGCCTGATCGAGGGCTACCAGATGCTGGAAAAGATCGTCGGGCGGCCGCCGGCGGCCTGATCGGGCCCGATTTAGCCAGGGATGAGTCGAATATGATCGTTTCTGGAAACCGAAAACTAACGATATTGGCCCACAGTCGCTCAACTGGACGGTCCGGGGCGTTCCCGACGGGGCGGCGTGTATGGCCGCTTTGGAACGCGCTTCGGGGCTTCGGGGGAGTATTGAGTCGATGAAGTCACGTGAAACCCTTATTCGCCTGAAGAAATTTCAGGTCGACGAGAAGCGCCGCAAGGTCGCGCAGATCGAGGCCATGATGGCCGAGTTCGACCGCATCGCCGGCGAACTCGACCGCGAGATCCGTCTCGAGCAGGACCGCGCCGGCATCCACGACCCCGGCCACTTCGCCTACCCGACCTATGCCAAGGCGGCGATGACCCGGCGCGAGAACCTCAAGCGCTCGGCCGAGGAGCTCAAAGGTCAGCTCGACGACGCCAAGGCGGCGCTCGGCGAGGCCTTCGAGGAGCTCAAGAAGGTCGAGATGCTCGACGAGCGCGACAAGGAACGCGATCGCGCCGAGCAGAACGCCCGCGAACAGGCCGAACTCGACCGCATCGCCACGATGCGCTTTACGGCGGGCGGCGCGCACGCGTAAGACAATTCAGTTTCGACAAACGGCATCACTCTACGTTATCGATCAGAAGCGGCGCCTCTCAAGGGCGCCGTTTTTTGTTGGCGTGACGCTGGTCATCGCAAACGGCGTTTAACCCGACGGTCCCACAACCTTTAATTGTCGAAGAAGCGATAGTGCGCTACCTCTACGCGATAGTGGAATTGAGTTCGCGGGAATTGAAATGCGCGCGCACATCCTCGCCATCGCCGTCATATCGGGCGTCATCATTGTCTCGCTCGCTGCGGGTCACGCTTTGACGGAACACCTCCTGGCGATGACGGGCGAGCAGGGCGAACCGGCCGCGGCGATGCCGGCGCCCTAGCAAGCCTACCGCTTCCGCTGCGCTTACGGCAGCAGACTGATGCTACCGATCGTCAGATAGACCGCGGTGCCCGGATTGTCGGCGCCGATTGTGGTCACGGTGACCTTGACGTCCTTGCCGTCCCACAACCCTTTGACAAGCTGCTCGCGTAGCACCACTCCGACATCGAAGCGCAATTCGCCGCCGGCCGTATCGTGGCCGGTATGAGCGGCCGGTGCGCCGCCATGCGCCATCGGCGCGCCGGTGCCGAGATCGAAATTGAACAGATTGAGCGTGCCGACGTAATAGGGATCGTTGAGCCGCGGCACCGTGCCTGCGGGCAGATTGACAAAAACGCTGAGCGGCGCCGGCGGCCGGCGCAGCAGCTTGACACCGCCGAGCACCAAGGTGTGCGCGGCGCTGCCGCCCGATGCCGGCGGCACGGCGAGCGTGGTCGCAGGCGGCGCTGTCGGCGTCAGCGTCACCGAGGCTTGGCCGCTGCCGACGCTGACATTGTTCGCGCGCATGGCGGCAAGCCGCAATGGCGCGGCCGCGGCGATGGCGCGCGGCGCGCTGAGCGTCGCCACGGCCGCCGCCGGCGGCGTCGCGAGATTGTCATAGCCATAGCCGAGGGCCGCGGTGTTGACGGCATCGCCGAGCCGCACTTTGACGAGTTGGCCTTTCTCGTCGACAAAGGCGGCTTGTGCACCAAGCCAGTCCTGCTCGCTCGGCTGCGTCGACGACGTGCCCCAGTTGTAGGACACGCCGGGCTGCGCTTCCCACGAGGCGTACAGCCGATCGACCTGGCAATGATGCACGTAAAAGATCGGATCGCCGGCTGCCGACGGCACGTTCGCCATCCAGCCACCGACATTGTCGTGGACGTTGTCGTGCGGCTGGCATTCCAGCCGTCCGGTGAAACCGAAGGCGAAATAATCCGGGCTGGGCGGCGCGGCGTAACTGGCGTCGGAGGGAAACATCACGCCGGCAACGAGAGCGGGGCCGTAATCGGTCTGTGGATACGGCATGTAGCCGCCATTGTTCATGGCGACGTTCTGCGCGCCGGTGCCTTGCGGATCGGCGAAGCCGAGCCCGCGATCGTCGAAATACAGGCGCGACTTGGTTGAACTGCGGAACGGAGCCGGCAATTGCAGCGAACCGCCGATGTCGGAGCCGTAATTCCAGTACGGCAACTGGAAGCTCACGTCCTGACACATCTCGCGGCAGATGCGCTCGAAGTAATAGATGTACCAGCGATGCCAGGTCGTGAAGTAGGCGCTGAAATGCGTGCAGGTGGCCCAGCAGTTGTAGGCGGCGACTTTCCACGCGGCCTGCGGAGAGCCGGCCGGCGGATTGCCGTAAATCAGATCGACGCGCTTCTGCATGTCGGGCGAGCGCGGCTGCACGCCGCCAGAATTGGCCGGATCGAACGGGTTGATCGGCACGCCGTGGATGTAGGCCTGGAAGGTCCAACTCGTCGGCTGCGGCGGATAATTGAGTTCCGGCGCCTGCATGGCGCGTACGGCCTTCTCATAGAGCGCAAGCATGCTCTGGCCGGCGGCGGAATTGATATCAGGCCGGATGCCAGTCGGCTGCTGCGCGACCGCACCAGAGCCGATGAGCAGGGCGGCGGTGGCGGCGCCACCGACAAGAACGTCGCGCCGCGTGGGCGCCAGCGACAGATCGGTCATGGACTCCCCCCTTGATGGAGGTGAATTTAGGGCAGCAACTTATAGGTGTAAATATAAATTATACGCGCATCAGAATCCGGCGACGGAGCGCTGGCCTGGCACAGAAAAATAAGCTGAATAGCTTATATCATTGATCGCGGCGGCCGGCGGCCCTAGGCTAAGCGCCAATGAAGCGCGCGCGTCGGTTCATCCCGTCGCGCCGCCAGACAACAGCCGGGAGGACCGCCGATGTCCGCGCCAAGCCAAACCGCCGCGCAAAATCAGCCATCAGCCGCGCCGCAGCGTCCGCCGTTTCGCGCCGATCACGTCGGCAGTCTCCTGCGGCCGCAATATCTCAAGGAAGCGCGCGAGCAGGCCGAGCGCGGCGAGATCACGCGCGAGCAGTTGCGCAGCATCGAGGATCGCGCCATCCGCGAGGTGGTGAAGCTGCAGGAGGACGCCGGCCTGCAATCGATCACCGACGGCGAATTCCGCCGCGCTTTCTGGCATGTCGATTTTCTCTCGGGCTTCGACGGCATCGAATGGACGCACGGCAACTACGCCGTGAGCTTCAAGGGCGCCGATGGCGCGGTGGCGCAGACTTCGTCCATGCTGGTGGTCAACGGCAAGGTGAAGCGCTCGAAGCCGATCATGGTCGATCACTTCGCCTATCTGAAATCGGTGGCGCACCGCACGCCGAAATTCTGCATTCCGTCGCCGACCTACATGCACATGCGCGGCGGCCGCAAGGTCGTGGACAAGACCGCTTATCCCGACATGGCCGAGTTCTGGGCCGATGTGGTGAGCGCCTATCGCGCCGAGATCGCCGATCTGCGCGCCGCGGGCCTGACCTATCTGCAACTCGACGATGTGTCCTTCGCGACGATGTGCGATCCGTCGATCCAGATCCAGATCGCGCAGGACGGCGAGAACCCGGCCTCGCTCGCGGTGCTCTATACCGACATCATCAACGCCATCACCAAGGGCCGCGATCCGTCGCACGCCGTGACCATGCACACCTGCCGCGGCAATGCCATGAGCATGTGGATGGCGGAGGGCGGCTACGATCCGGTGGCGGAGACCCTGTTCAACCGCGCCGATGTCGATGGCTTCTTCCTCGAATACGACACCGAGCGTGCCGGCGGTTTCGAGCCGCTGCGTTTCGTACCCAAAGGCAAGAAGATCGTGCTCGGGCTCGTCTCGACCAAGACGCCGGAGATCGAGACCAAGGACGATCTCAAGCGCCGCATCGACGCGGCGACGAAATATGTGGCGCTCGAGGATCTCTGCCTCAGCCCGCAATGCGGTTTCGCCTCCAGCCATCACGGCAACAAGATCACCGAGGAGATCGAGCGGCGTAAACTGGCGCTGGTGGTCGAGGTCGCCG
>JAHCKF010000326.1 GCA_026125925.1 Pseudolabrys sp. | reverse complement strand
TGCTGTGGCGCGCGATGGCGGCGCCGAAGGGCCTGCCGGCCGACATCGCCGCGAAGTATGAGGCGGCGTTCAAGAAGGTCTACGACAGCAAGGAGTATCAGGACTTCATGTCCAACCGCGGCTTCGGCGCCGTCTGGGGCGGCTCGGCCGAACTGGCGACCTTCCTGGCCAAGAACGACAAGGAGCTCGGCGAGAGCCTCAAGGACCTCGGGCTGGCGAAATAGCCGCCTTCTCGCTCGTCGAGAGCAGCCACGCGGACCGGATGCCGACAGCATCCGGTCCGTTTGTCTTTCAGTTCGCGGTGCGCCGTCGCAAACGGCCGGTAAGCCAGACGCCGTAAACCGTGATCAGCGCCAGCGCCAGGCCGTACCAGGTCAGCGCGTATTGCCAGTGGTTGTTCGGCAGGTGCACCTCGATCTTGCCCGGCTTGGGCAGGCCGCCCGGCGGCACCGGCGCCTCCTGATCGACGTAGAACGGCGCGTCGATCTGCCAGCGATGCGCGGCCGCCATCGCATCGGGGTCGCGCGTGAAAAACAGGTTGGCCTTGATATCGTCCGCCGGTGCAAACATGCCGTGCTCTTCCGGCCAGCGCAGATAGCCGACGATCTCCACCGGGCCGGCCGGCGTGCCACCTTGGATGCCCGGCGCACGCGTCGCGGGATCCTTGCGCTCGGTCGGCACGAAGCCACGGTTGACCAGCAACACCCCACCATCGTCGAGCCGCGCCGGGGCGAAGACCCAGAAGCCCTGACTGTTGACGTCCGGCCGCAGCGAAGAACCGGCGGTGTAGACGAAGGCTTCGCCGGGCAGGAAGGTCGCCGTGAATTTGACGTGCGTGTACTCGCCCTCGGCGGCGTTCAAAGCGAGCCACCGATCGCGCGGCGCCAGCGGCTGCGGCACCTGGGTGATGCGGCCCGTCACCGTGGCGATCAGCTTTTCCTTCCAGGCCTTGCGCTGAAGCTGCCAGGTGCCGAGACCGAGCAGAAGCGCCACCCCGGCGACCGTCGCGATGGTCGCGGTGAAAACGCCGCGCGGACTGGCGCCGGTTTCCTTGACCGCGCTCACGCGTCGCCCTTGCGCTGCAACTGACCGGGCGCCGCCTTGTGGTGATACTGCAGCGCGATCAAGAGCCCCTTGAGCATGCGCAGCGGGGCCAAGGTGACGATCAGGATCAACGGCAGCCACAGCACCGCATGCACCCAGTAAGGCGGCTGGTAGACCACCTCGGTGAAGAGTGCCGCCAGCACGACCAGGGCGCCGCCGATCAGGATAACAAAAACCGCCGGGCCGTCGCCGGCATCGGCAAAGGAATAATCGAGCCCGCATTTGTCGCAGGCCGGGCGCAGCGTGAGAAAGCCGTCGAACAGCTTGCCGTCGCCGCAGCGCGGACAATGGCCGAGCAGCCCGCGCCTGACCGCCAAACCTGTCGAAGCGGGTTCGGACATCACGATACCTCCGAAATAAAAAAGGGCGGCGTTGCCGCCGCCCTTTTGTCACATCAATGCGGCGACTTAATGCGCGGCCGCGGCAACGTGCTCGCCGCCCGAGCCCCACACATAGATGGCGGCGAACAGGAACAGCCAGACCACGTCGACGAAGTGCCAGTACCAGGCGGCGAACTCGAAGCCGAGGTGGTGGGTCGGCGTGAAGTGGCCGCGCTGCGCGCGCACCAGGCAGACGATCAGGAAGATCGTGCCGATGATGACGTGCGCGCCGTGGAAGCCGGTCGCCATGAAGAACGCGGCGCCGTACATGTTGCCGCTGAAGGCGAAGGCGGCGTGCATGTACTCGAAGGCCTGCACGCAGGTGAAGATCATGCCGAGCAGGATGGTGAGGATGAGACCCCACTTGAGGCCCTGGCGGTCGTTCTCCAGCAGCGCATGGTGCGCCCAGGTCACCGTGGTGCCCGAGGTCAGCAGGATCAGCGTGTTCAGCAGCGGCAGGTGCCACGGGTCGAAGGTCTCGATGCCCTTCGGCGGCCAGACGCCGCCGGTGAAGGCGACGCGGGCGACTTCATGCGCGTCCCCGGGGAACAGCGCCGTGTTGAAGTAGGCCCAGAACCAGGCGACGAAGAACATCACCTCGGAGGCGATGAACAGGATCATGCCGTAGCGGTGCGAGATCTGCACGACGCGGGTGTGATCACCCTTGTGCTCCGCCTCGTTGATGACATCGCGCCACCAGCCCACAAAGGTGTAGAGCACGAGCAGCACGCCGAGGCCGAACACCAGCGGCGCCGCCGAATACAGGTGGTGCATCCAACTGACGGCGCCGAGCGCCATCACGAAGGCCGCGACCGAGCCGACCGCCGGCCACGGCGACGGATCGACGAGATGGTAGTCGTGATGCTTTGCGTGTGCCTCGGCCATTGTCGTCTCCGTTCCAGTCGGTCCGTTTGCAATGGGCGCCAGCGCGCCCCCCAATTCCACTTACAGCTTTTTCGACGCCTTCGTCTCCGCGTCGGCGACCGGCTTCTGCGGCGCGTCCACGGGGAAGAAGGTGTAAGAGAGTGTGATCGTATTCAGCGGATCCTGGTCGCTGTCCTTCGTGATCGACGGATCGACATAGAACACCACGGCCATCTCGCGTGTTTCACCGGCCTTCATGGTTTGCTCGGTGAAGCAGAAACAGTTGATCTTGTGGAAGTAGAGTCCCACCTGCGGCGGCGTCACGTTGTAGCCCGCCTGCGCGGTGATATCCCGCGCCGCCATGTTGATGACCTTGTAATAGACGGTCTTGACCTCGCCGATGCGCACCTGAACCGTGTTCTGCTCCGGCACGAAGCGCCACGGCAGGCCGGGGGCGACGTTGGAGTCGAAACGGATGGTCAATGTGCGGTCGAGCACCTGGCCGGGCGCCGCCTCCGCCACCTGAGTGGTGCCGCCGAATCCGGTGGTGCGGCAGAACCAGTTGTAGAGCGGCACCGAGGCGAAGGCCGCCCCGACCATGCCGGCGGCGACGACACCGCAGGTCGCGGCGACGACGACGTCGCGCTTGACCTTGCGTTTGGGGGCGGGAGGCTGGGTCATCACGGCCGCACCAGCACGCCGGGACCCTTCACCAGGGTCATGATGAAGAACAGCACGACCAGCGCCGCGAGCGCCAGCGCGATCGCGATCGACCGCGAACGCTGCGCGCGCTTCTGCGCGTCGGTGAGCACGATGCCACCGGGATCCTTCTGTCCCTCGCGGGTCTGCTTGTCGTCCATGGTCATCTCCGCGATCACGCGGCCACCTTGGCGATCAATCCGCCCCAACCGCGATCGACCAGCAGCACCGCGTAGAGCAGGAACAAATAGAGGATCGAGAAGGCGAAAAGATGCCGGCAGGCGCGGTCCGCCGGCGACACTTCGCGATAGACCTGCACCGCCAGCGCCACCATGGCAGCGCCCGTCGCCACCGCGACCGCGCCATACAGCGCGCTGGTGTAGCCGAGCGCCCAGGGCGCAATGCCGAGCGGCACCAGGATCAGCGTGTAGAGTAGTATCTGCAGGCGGGTATGCGCATCACCGGCGACGTTCGGCAGCATCGGCACGCCGGCGCGGCCGTAATCGCTCTTCTTGTAGATCGCCAGCGCCCAGAAGTGCGGCGGGGTCCAGAAGAAGATGATGGCGAACAGCAGCAGCGATTCGATCGACACCGTGCCGGTCACCGCGGCCCAGCCGATCATCGGCGGGAAGGCGCCGGCGGCGCCGCCGATGACGATGTTCTGCGGCGTCGAGCGCTTCAGCCACATCGTGTAGATGACGGCGTAGAAAAAGATGGTGAAGGCGAGCAGCGCCGCCGACAGCAGGTTGACCATCAGGCCGAGCACGACGACGGCAAAGCCGGACAAGGTCAGGCCGAAGGCCAGCGCCTCGCCGGGACGCACGCGCCCGGCCGGGACCGGACGGCGCTGCGTGCGCGTCATCAGGGCGTCGATGTCGGCGTCGAACCACATGTTCAGCGCGCCGGAGGCGCCCGCGCCGACCGCGATGCAGAGCAGCGCGGTGAACGCCTCGAACGGGTGGATCGAGCCCGGCGCGACGGCAAGGCCGACCAGCGCCGTGAAG
>JAHCKF010000325.1 GCA_026125925.1 Pseudolabrys sp. | reverse complement strand
TTTGTAGAGCAACTCGGCGCGCACATAATGCGGCGGCACACCCGGCATGCGATTGTTGCCCCAAGCCGGATCGTTGTCGAAGCGGAAGTCGCTATAGGTATAAGCAAGATTGACCCAGAAGCGGTCCTCCTGCGCGAAGACCGATTTCAGCACGGCGACGCCAAGTCCAAGCTCGACGCCCTGATGAATCGTGCGGTCGGCGTTGATGACGTTACACGGGCTGTAGAAGCCGGGGAAAACCAGCGACAGGCACTGAAGTTCCTTTTTGACCTCGGCGCGGTATAGCGAGATGTCCCACGTAAAATCCGGCCTGCGGCCGCGTGTGCCGATCTCGTAAGTGGTCGCCGTCTGCGCATCGACATCGGGACCAAGCGCCCCTGTATTGAACATCGCCGAATCGAAGGTCGGCACCTCCGCGCTCCGCGAAATGTTGCCGAACATCTGCCAGCCCGGATCGACCTCCCACAACACTCCACCCTTCGGGCTGAAGATGTTCCAAGTCCGGTTGACGGACTGGTCGCCGTCGGAGAGGAAGCGGTCCTCGCGATTGCGCACCGCGCGGAGCAACTGGCCGCCGGCAACCAACGCGACCTTCGGCAGCACATAGAAGCTGTTCTCGAAATAGACCGAATGGTTCTGCGACTTCTGCAACTCGGACCGCTGAAGAGCACCCTTCGTCGCGCAACACGGATTGTCGTATTCCTTGTAATCGTTGGTGCCGGTCTGAAGATTCACGCCAGCGATGAAGCGGTTGCGGAACCCGCCGAACATCCGTTCATCCGTCGCCCGCGCAAATCCACCATAGTCAGCAACGCTGTAGTCAAGATAGCGCCAGATCGGATGATCTACATGGCGCTGGTGAGTAAAGAGGCCAAGCTCCACCGTAGTGTTATCGAAACGCAGCGTGGTTTTGTTGGCGATCCGGATCGAATCGATGTTGCGCTGCTGATCCTGCAACACCCAGACTGGATTGGCCGCTTTCGGATTGTTCAGCGCTTCGGATTTGGTGACCTCGCCAGCCAGTTGCCCGCGCCAGGTATTGGCGTTCACGTAGAAACGCGTTTCGGCATTCGGCGAGACTTGGTAGCCGAAGTTCGCGTTGAGGCGCTCGACGTCTTCCTTGTTATGCTCCCGATAGCCGTCGGTGCGCTGGGCCGAGCCGCTGATGTACCAGTCGTAGGGGCCCTTGGCGCCGCCGGTGCTGGCCTGACTGCGGACGAAGCCGAAGCTGCCGATATCGAAGCGTCCGTCGAAGACGCTCGCGTCCCGGCCGGTCGGCGTGACGAAATTGACCGCGCCGCCGAGCGAATTCGCCCCATACCGCAACGCATTGGCGCCCTTGTAGACCTCGATATAACGATAGGCCGTCGGATCGATTTCAAAGAGATCGGTCAGACCGTCCGCCGTATTGATCGGGATGCCGTCGATATACAGGTTGACGCCCCGGTTGCCGTAATTGCGCGTGAGGCCCGACCCGCGAATCGAGAGCCGGCCGTCGAACCCCCAGCGTGGCTGCACGATGACGCCCGGGACCCAGCCGATGGCATCCTTGACCGTGTTTGCCGGCCCATCCTTGAACTGCGTGTCCGGCACGAGTTCGGCGCCGCCCGGCGTCTGCTCGATGCGGCGGCGCGCTTCCGCGGCGCCGGGCGAGACCAGACTGTCGGACGACTTGTTGGCCGTGACGTCGATCACGGGAAGCTCAGCGGTTTGCGCGAAGGCCGGCGTCATCGGCGCCGCCGTGATGGCGAGCGCCGCGCCCAACGCGCGGGTGCGGAAAGACATGACAGACTCCGATGGCGATGTGATGGATCGGCCCTGATGGGCCGGCGCGATCACACAGCCTGCGGAGGAGCCTGCGACAGTTTCGGGGTCCGGTGCGGCTGCGGCAGCGCCTGCTGCACGAACGAGGCATGCGCGACGCGCGCTTCCATGCGCGTCGGCAGCAAGAACACCGCGGCGGCGGCATCGAGCGCGAGGCCGGCGCCGGCGCTGCAGGCCGAGAGGCTGCACAGCACGCAGGAATTGTCGCGCAGCGGCAGCTTGTCGCCGTGGCCCGGCGTGCCGGGATTGCCGCCCAGGCAGATGATGTTGGCGTTGCCGGCGGCGGTCGCTTCGGTGACGACGATCGAGGCAAGGAAAGCCTGCGCGAACAGCGCATAGGCGACGGCCAGCGAAACCGCCGCACCCCGCAGGCTATGCCGCCACCGCTTCACGCTTGCCGCGCCTCCATCCGAACTGCGCGGATTAAGCCGCTCCGCCCTCGCCTTGGCAAGCCGCGCGGCCGCGACGGCAAAGGTTTTTTCGTCGCGGCAGCCATGCTAGAGCTTGGCGCGGAAAGCGGGAACCTGAAGCGGGATGATGTCATCGCGCGCCCGGCCACCATCATGAAATTTCTCGACGAGGCCAAGGTTTATATCAAGTCCGGCGACGGCGGGAACGGCTGCGTGTCGTTCCGCCGCGAGAAGTTCATCGAGTTCGGCGGGCCGAACGGCGGCGACGGCGGCCGTGGTGGCGACGTCATCATCGAAGCGGTCAACGGCCTCAACACGCTGATCGACTACCGCTACCAGCAGCATTTCAAGGCCGAGCGCGGCGGCAATGGCATGGGCAAGGACCGCCACGGCGCCAATGGCGACGACGCGGTGCTGAAGGTGCCGGTCGGCACCCAGGTCTATGAGGAAGACGGCGAGACGCTGCTCGCCGACCTGACCGAGGTCGGCCAGAGCGTCACCATCGCCAAGGGCGGCAATGGCGGCTTCGGCAACGCCTATTTCAAGTCCTCGACCAACCAGGCGCCGCGCCGCGCCAATCCGGGCCTGCCGGGCGAGGAACTCACCATCCGCCTGCGGCTGAAGCTGATCGCGGATGCCGGCCTGGTCGGCCTGCCCAATGCCGGCAAGTCGACCTTCCTCGCCAGCGTCACCGCGGCGAAGCCGAAGATCGCCGACTATCCCTTCACCACGCTGCATCCGCAGCTCGGCGTCGTGCGGATCGACAATCGCGAATTCGTGCTGGCCGACCTGCCCGGCCTGATCGAGGGCGCGCATGAGGGCGTCGGTCTCGGCGACCGCTTTCTCGGCCACACCGAGCGCTGCCGCGTGATCCTCCATCTCGTCGATGGCACGGCGGAGGACCCCGGCGAATCCTACCGCATCGTGCGCGGCGAACTCGACGCCTATGGCCACGGCCTGATGTCGAAGCCCGAGATCGTCGCGCTGACCAAGATCGATGCGCTGACGCCGGAGGCGATTGCCGAACAGGCCGCCAAGCTGAAAAAGGCCTGCGGCAAGACCCCGCTGACCATCTCGTCGGCGTCCCGCGCCGGCATTCAGGAGGCGCTGCGCGCGCTGATGACGGTGATCGAGGAGGCGCGCGGCGGCGACCCGCATTCGGCGGCGTCGAAGGAAGCCGCCTGGCAGCCGTGAAGTTCATCTCGTCATTCCGGACGCCGCCATCAGCGCGTTCACGCGCGTCTTCGACGCGCAATGGCGGCGATCCGGAATCCAGACGAACAAGAAGCTGCAGCTGGATTCCGGGTTCGCGCCATGCGCGCCCCGGAATGACAAAAGGAGAAATGCACTCATGAAGACCCGTGCCGCTGTCGCCTGGAAAGCCGGCGAACCGCTCACCATCGAGACCATCGACCTCGACGGCCCCAAGGCGGGCGAAGTGCTGGTGGAGATCAAGGCGACCGGCATCTGCCACACCGACGCCTACACGCTGTCGGGCGAGGACCCGGAGGGTCTGTTCCCGGCGATCCTCGGCCATGAAGGCGCGGGCATCGTGCGCGAGGTCGGCGCCGGCGTGACGACGCTCAAGCCCGGCGATCACGTCATCCCGCTCTACACGCCGGAATGCCGGCAGTGCAAAACCTGTCTCTCTCGTCGGTCAAACCTCTGCACCGCGATCCGCGCCACGCAGGGCAAGGGCCTGATGCCGGACGCGACCTCGCGCTTCCATTGCGACGGCGATCCGGTGTTCCACTACATGGGCTGCTCGACCTTCTCGAACTTCACCGTGCTGCCGGAGATCGCGCTGGCCAAGGTCCGCGAGGACGCGCCGTTCGACAAGATCTGCTACATCGGCTGCGGCGTGACGACCGGCATCGGCG
>JAHCKF010000324.1 GCA_026125925.1 Pseudolabrys sp. | reverse complement strand
GCGCCGAGCTCAACGAGGCCAAGAAGATCCTCGCCACCGAGGCGACCGCGCTGATGCACGGCCGCGCCGCGGCGGAAGAAGCGGCCGAGACGGCGCGCAAGACTTTTGAAGAAGGCGCGCTCGCCGAAAGCCTGCCGACCGTCGAAATTCCGCGCGGCGATCTCGAGGGCGGCGTCGGCGTGCTCGTGGCATTCGCCGAGAAGACCGGTCTGGTGTCGTCGAACGGCGACGCGCGGCGTCAGATCAAGGCCGGCGGCCTCAAGGTCAACGACGCCACCGTCACCGACGACAAGATGTCTCTGTCGGCCAAGGACCTGACGCCCGAAGGGGTGATCAAGCTGTCGCTCGGCAAGAAGAAGCACGTGCTGCTCAAGCCGGTGTGATCCTTCGTATCCCTCCCCCGCAGGGGGAGGGTCCGGCGCGCAGCGCCGGGGGTGGGGTCTTTGTTTGCGGCTCCCCACCCGGCTCGCTTCGCTCGCCACCCTCCCCGAAGACGGGGAGGGATAAAAGAGCTTACTGCGGCACCGGCATGAATTTCGGATCGAACGTGCCCGGCGACGGGATGAATTTGCGCAACAGGCCCGGCGCGATGGCGCTCACCGGATTGACGGTGATGCGCGGCGCGCCCGGTGCGCCGGTCGCCTCATAGGTGATACCGAGCAAACCTTCGTTGCTGCCGCCGAGGAACAGCCCGACGATCGGAATCTGCCCGAGCCCGAAGATGTTGTTGAGGCCGTAGAGCGGCACGAAGGTGCCGCGCAGATGCATCTCGTTGCGGGCAAAATCGACCTGCCCTTCCACCGTGGCGCCGACCAGCGGTCCGCGCACCACGCCGTCGCGCACCGACATGCGGCCGGGCGTCTTGGTGAAGCCGGCGCTCATCTCGCTGAAGTTGACGCCCTGCTGGCCGCTGGCGCCACTCGAGGCCACCACGCGATCGAGCGCGGCTTCACCGCGCACGACGAAATCGCGGATGACGATGGTGCCGACCTGCGGCGTCTGCTCCTGCGTCGGCGGATCCATGGCGATCCACATGCGCCCGCCATACATCCGCGGATAGGTATCGGTGAAGCGGAACAGCGCGCCACCGTCGTCGGTTTCCAAGTAGACGACCTGATGATTGTCGCGCGCGCGCAGCCGCAGGTCTCCGATCAGGGGCGTATCGCGGCCGATCTTGCCGCTCATGTTGAAGCTGCGAATGCGGCCGCCGCGCCGCGTCAGCTTCAGACCGAGCCCGCGCAAGGTCTCGCCATTGTGCCCGACCACCGCGCCGAGTTTGATATCGAGGTCGAGATCGCTTTGCTTCTCCCGCGCCTCCTCCTCGGTGCCGGCCAGCGACGACTTGATGAAGTTGCGGCCGTCGAAGACATCGCCGCGGATCGTTACCTTGAGCACGCCATTGTCGCCGCGGTCGGCGCGTACCGAAGCCTTGTCTCCGTCCGACAGGCTGAAGGTCGGGAAATTCGCTGAACTCAGCGTATTGTCGGCATCGAGCTCGACCGAACCCTTGACGCTGGCGCCGCCACCTTCGATGACGATGTCGTCGAAGCGCGTCTTGTTGGCCGACTTGGTCATCGTATAGGTGGCGCGCGCGGGCTTGCCGGCGGGCTTCACCCAGCCGGGCAGCACGTTTTCGATCTTCACCGGCGTCAGATCGGCCTCGACGTTGAGTTTCTCATCCTTGACGTTATCGCCGATCGCACCGGTCGCCTTCATCGGGATCGAACCGACAATGCCGCGGCCGAGATCCAGCCCCAGCTTCTTGCGCGCCGCCTCGTCGATCGTCGCCGACATCGTCAGTTGCGCCGCGTCGTCGCCCTTGCCGCGGCGCAGATCGATCCTGGCCGCCGTGCCGTTGATCTTGACGTCGCCCTTGATCTGGTACCCGGTATTGGTGGCGGCAACGCGCAGCGTCTGCGCTTCGATCTTCTGGCCGAGCAGCAGCTTGTCGGCGGCAAAGCCCGTGAGGTCGGCGTCGATCGAATAGCGCGTGGCGTCTTCCGGCACGTCCTTGCCGAGCAATTGTTGCACCGTCACCTGCGCCGAGAGCGTACCGCGGCTCGACGCCGGATCGATCGTCAGGCCCATCTTGTCGCGCAGCCCGTCGCTGGCCAGCAGCGCCGCCGCCGCCGGCACGGTGCCGTCGACGCGGAACGTCGTTACAGACGCCGTCGGTTTGCGGTGCGTGTCGGGTATCGAGAATACGCCGCCGGCGATGTTGAGCTTGCGTCCGCCGGCGAGTTCGACGGTACCGCGGCCGAGATTGACCGTCGCGGTGCCGCCGGTAACGCGCACATTGAGATCCGCGTCGCGGATTTCCGGCAGGTGATCGACCGGCTTGATCGTCGTGCCGCTGGTCTCGATCTCCACCGACAGGCCGTCCTCCGGCGTCGGCGGGCCACCGTCCTTGAAATTGATCAGCGGCGCGTTACCGGCCACCACCGCGCGCTCCACGATGCCGTCGCTGATGTGATCTTCCACCCAGCGCCGCACACCGGTCGCGGCAAAGGCCGGCCAGAACTTCATCAGCGTCGGCATCGGCATGCGCGTGCCGGCGACGCCGAAAGCAATATGCGGCTCGCCGGAGAAATCGACGCTGCCGGTCAACGCCACCGCGACGTTGAACAGCGGCCGGTTATCGACGCGGCTCAGATCGCCCTGATCGAGATCGAAACGCTTCTTGGTCGGGTCGATGCGGGCGCGGATGTTGACGCGGTTGAGCGCCAGGCTGCTGTCGTCCTTGGCAGTGGTCGTGCCGAGGATGACCGGATCGATAACCGGATCGCCGCGTGTCAGGCTGAGTTGCCAGGCGGTGGCGCCGGCGGCCGGCGGCTCGAGGGTGGCGCGCAAAGTGAATTGATTGGGTCCGGCATGGATCTGGAACGGCACGATCAGGTTGCCGCGCCGGGCATCCCAGTTGAACCGCGCATCGATGCGGTCGATGTCGTAGCGAATGACCTCCTTGCCGCCGCGGTCGGTGATCGCGCCAGCATCGGCGAACACCTCGCCCTGCACCATGCGCAGTTGGCCATCGGCCGCGACCTCGGCGCGCACCGACGCCGAGACCGGCAGATCGACCTCGAAGTCTTCGCTGTCGAGGCGCATCGCCAGGAGGACGTCGCGGGTCGACACCTTTCGCGCCTCAATGCCGAGCGCGCGGGTGCCATCCGGCAATGGCCGCATCGCCGCGCTGAGGATCCAGGGCCGCTGTGGATTGACCGACTCCAGGCGGAAGACGACGCCGCCCTGGGCGGGGCGCGTCAGGCTGGCGTTGATGCGGTCGAACACCCAGCGTTTGCCGTTGCGCCGGTCATCGACGGTCAGGCTGCCGTCCTTGAGACCGATCTCACGCAGGTCGTGACCATCGAGGCCGGTCGCGCCGACATTGTCGATCCAGCTCATCAGGCCGGCGAGACCGGCAACGGCGGCGGGGGGCGCGTCGAGCGGCGTCTCCGCCGGCGCCGGTGAAGCGTCGTCCCTTGGTTTTGGCACCAGCGTCGGCGGCGCCGTGGCGATCGGCCGGTTGTTGCCGCCGGCAAAGACGGTGACGCGGCCGTCGGTTTCGATCCGGATCGACATCGCCGCACCGACGAGATTGAGACTCTGCGCCCGGACGCGGCCGTAAAGCAGCCCGAGGCCGGAGAGCCCGACCTCGGCCTTGGGCGCGCTCGCCACCACCGTGCCGTCGGCATCGCGCACTTCGATATCGCGCAGGCGCAGGGAGGTGCGCCCCTTCTCGTCGCGTTCGATCTGGGTGCCGCCGACGGTCACCTTGTCGCCGGCGCCGAAGTTCTCCTCGATCGCCTGCTTCAACCACGGCGTCGCGATATCGAGTTCGATCGGGCCGCTGTTGAGCCGCCACCACAGGCCGCCGGCCGCGACGGTGAGGACCAGCGCGGTCAGCGCCAAACTGAGAAAGAGCCGCTTGAAGCCGCGCGAACGCAGAACCTGGGCGGCGCGGCGGCGCAGCCGGAGCCAGCGCCGCCGCGCCGACTTCTTCAGCGCCCGGCGGCGCGCCGCGTCCCGCTTCGGCTGGACATGCGACAGATCGTGAGCCGCCCGCTCGGCGGCGCCGTGCCCGTGGTGATGGCCGCGGTGCGCCTCATGGCCATGGCCGTGACGCGCCTCGTCATGCGCCGCGGACTT
>JAHCKF010000323.1 GCA_026125925.1 Pseudolabrys sp. | reverse complement strand
GCGTCTTGAGCGGCGCATGCATGTCCATCAGCCGCCGCCCTATCAGTTCCAGAGTCTCCGCCGACTGCACCTTGGGGATCAGGATGGCGTCCGGGCCGGCCTGCGCCGCGGCGGCGAGGTCCTCGGCATGCCAGGGCGTATCCACCGCATTGGTGCGGATGATGACCTCGCGGGCGCCGAAGCCACCGGCCTTGACCGCATCCACCACTTGCTGGCGCGCCGACTCCTTGGCGTCTGGAGCTACTGAATCCTCGAGATCGAGGATAACGCCGTCGGCCGGCAGCGTCTTTGCCTTCTCCAGCGCGCGGGCATTCGACCCGGGCATGTAGAGGACACTGCGGCGCGGACGGATGGTCATGTGGAGCCCCATTGCAAATGAATGGCCAACCCTACCGTCCGTAAGCGGCGCATGCCACTGTCAAGGCGATGACGCATCCCGATAACGATATCTGGCTCGCCGGTGTCGATGGCTGCCCCGGCGGCTGGCTGGTCGCCTTCGGCCGACCCGATGGCGAGGTCCGCGCGCCACGCATCGTCCGGCGCTTCGCCGATATCGTCGCTGCCGAGGAAGCGCCGGCGATCATCGCCATCGACGTGCCGATCGGTCTGCCGGCGCACAGCCCGGCGGGCGGCCGCGCTGCGGAGCGCGCGGTGCGCGCGCTGCTCGGCGATCGCAAATCGAGCGTGTTCCGCATTCCGTCGCGGCCCGCCGTCGAGGCCAGCGTCGCGGCCGAGCCCGCCGATGCCCGCGAGCGCTTCTTCGCCGCCTGCGCCATCGCACGCGAGACTTCGGATGATCGCAAGGGCTTTGCCAAGCAGGGCTTCTATATTCTCGACAAGGTCGCCGAGGTCGATACTTTCCTGCGCGGGCATAAGGACGACGCGGGACGCGTGTTCGAGACGCATCCCGAACTGGCATTCGTGATGATGAACGGCGGCGCGCCGCTGCCGCTGGCCAAGAAAGTGAAGAGCCGCGCCAACCCGCCGGGCCTTGAGCTGCGCCGCAAGTTGCTGAGAGCCGCCGGGATTCCGAATGAGGTCGCGGCGATGAAAGCACCGAAGGGCGCGGGCGATGACGACCTGATCGATGCGCTCGCCTGTCTTGTGACCGCGCGGCGCATTCATGCGGGGCTGGCGCGCCCGCATCCGGCCGAGCCGCCGCGCGACGACTACGGATTGCCGATGGCGATCTGGGGGTAGCCACACTCCGCTCATTCCCGCGAAAGCGGGAATCCAGTTCGTACGAAAATTTCCGTATGCGCGGCTTTATCTGGGTCCCCGCCTCCGCGGCGACGAGCGGAGTAACAGGGCCGGCTCTTTAGTCTCTACGCCTATCGCTGCCCGACCGTGTAACGCCCCGGATACTGCGGCGTCTTGTCCGTCGTCTCGCCCGGCTTGATGATCTTGTAGAGCTGGAAGCGGTCGCCGTCGGCGACGAGCTTCAAGTGCGACGGATAGGGGTTGGGCGCGTCGTCCTCGGTGAAGAGGACATAGAGGTAATCGAACTTGGTCCAGTTCAGCCAGAAGGCCGGCGTGTTCGGCTGCGGCTGCTCGGCGGCGACGATGAGCTGCGCGACGGACGGCGGCGTGCCGTCATGGACGTCGGCATAATCTTCGTATTTCGGCTTGACGTGCAGGATCTGCTTGCCCGGCACGGTGAACAAAGTGGTGACCAGCGCCGAGCGCTCGATGGTGGCGATGCAGGCGGCGTGGACGAGACCGAGATCGCGCACGTCGTCGCCCATCGAGCGGTCCGAATAGGCGACGAACACCTTCGAGCCCGGCGCGATGCGCTTCACCGACGAGCGGAACTGGCTGGTCGAGTCCGAGAGCTGCGACCAGTTGTAGTCGATCTCGATCAGGCGGCCGGCGATCAGCACGATCAGCACGATCATGAAACCGCGGCGCACCAGGCGCCGGCGCAATTCGAGATCGCCGCAGGCCAGCACCATGAAGGCAATGCCGATCGGTACGCGCTGGTCGGTCATGTAGGTGTCGAACATGACGCGCGGCAGCGCCAGGTAGATAAGGCCGCCGACGATCAGCAGCACCGCGACCAGCGGATGGAAGCGCAACACACGGTGGCGCACCGCCCATATGATCGCCCCACCAAGCACCGCGACAATCAGGAACGCGGTAATGTCCGAGTAGTCGGCGATGATGTACATCAGGCCGTCGATCTTGCCGCGCTGCTCCCAGTAAACGCTGGAGGCAAGGCCCATGGTCGGCGACAGCGCCAGCAGCGGTGTCACCGCCAGGAACGGCAGGCCGCCGCAAACGAATTCGGCGATGCGCCGCGGCCAATCTTTATCGCGAGAGGTCTCGTCGCGCCGCTCCCACAGCCGGAGCAATTCGTACGACAGGATGCCGACGCCGTAGATGCCGAGCGCCGAGAGATGGCAGAAGAACAGAACCAGCGCACAGGCCGACGACAGCAGATAGCGCCACGGCCAGGGCCGATCGCGCAGCGCCACCCAGCCGGCCATCGCCCACAGCGCGACGCCGATGCCGAACAGATAGTTCATCAGGCCGACGAGGAAGACGTAGTTGTAGAGCAGCGGATAGCCGACCAGCGGTGTCGTCGACCAGCGGCCGATCAGCGCCCGGTTGAGCGCCAGCGCGCCCGACATGATGAGCGCGAACATCGTCACCATGTAGATCTGGCCGGCGACGTAGATGTTGACGCCCATACGCGCCACCCAGGGCACGATGACGTCCATCGTCAGGTTGGGAATGACCTGCCAGTTGACGGTGTAGAACTCGGCCAGCTTTGGATTGTGGTCCAGCGTCGCCAGCACCTTCATGCGCGCCAGATGGTTGACGTAATCCGACAGCGGCGGCAGCGGGTGCGTCCAGATCGGGATCGAAATCAGCAGCGTGAACGCGGCAAACAGAATGGCGATCTGCCCGCCGGAAAAGCCATGCGAACGAAGGCGCATGGCGGTCGGTTCCGCGTAGACCGGCTTGGCGGGTGACAGCATAAATTCCAGGACCTGATGGTCGGCTATCAGTCGGCCATGTGACCTGAACGCGGGATGAATGGCATGGAATTGGCGCATCAGGGTTAAGAAGCCGCCCGGTTTCGCGGCGCGCGCCGCAGCCCGTCAGCCGGCGCTTGCGGCCGCCGCCCAGCTATGGAAAGCAGACTTTGCGTGTTCCAAGGAGCTAGGCCAATGAACTTCCCCCAGCGGCTCATCGATGGTTATGGCGCCTTTGCCGGCGGCCGGCTCAAGGCCGAGCAGGACCGCTTCAGGGAACTTGCTGAGGTCGGCCAGGCGCCGGAAATCATGGTGATCGGCTGCTGCGATTCGCGGGTGGCCCCGGAAGCCATTTTCGACGCCGGCCCGGGCGAACTGTTCGTCGCCCGCAATATCGCCAACCTGGTGCCGCCCTACACGCCGGACGGCGCGCAACGGGCAGTGTCGGCGGCGCTGGAATTCGCGGTGCAGGCGCTCAAAGTGAAACACATCGTCGTGCTCGCCCATGCGCAATGCGGCGGCATCCGCGCCTTCGCCGAGGAAGCCGCGCCTTTATCGCCGGGCGATTTCATCGGCCGCTGGATCGAATTGCTTGGCCCGGCCGCCAAGGCGGTGGGGCCGCGCGGCGACCGCAGCATGACCGAATATCTCACGGCGCTGGAGCAGCAGGCGGCGGTGTCGACCCTCGACAACCTGATGACGTTCCCGTGCATCAAGATTCTGGTCGAGCGCGGCAAGCTTCAACTACACGCCGCCTATTTCGGCGTCGCCACGGGCGACCTCTGGGTCCACGACCCGGCGCAGAAGAAGTACGTGCGCGTCGTGCCAGGGAAGGCGTTCGCGAAGCCGGCGTTCTGAGAAGTCACCTCTCCCCGCGTGCGGGGAGAGGGAAGATCACGCCGCCTTCTTCTTCGCCTGCAGCAGTTTGCGGTTGATCAGGCTCTCGGCGATCTGGATCGCGTTGAGCGCCGCGCCCTTGCGCAGATTGTCCGACACCACCCACATCTCGAGGCCGTTATCGACCGTCGGGTCGGTGCGGATGCGGCTGATATAGGTCGCATCCTCGCCGGCCGCTTCATACGGCGTGGCGTAGCCGCCCGGCTCACGCTTGTCGATCACGAGGCAACCCGGCGCCGAACGCAGGATGTCGCGCGCCTCGTCGTCCGTGATCGGGTTCTCGAACTCGATGTTCACGGCTTCGGAGTGCGAGACGAACACCGGCACA
>JAHCKF010000322.1 GCA_026125925.1 Pseudolabrys sp. | reverse complement strand
GCACTCGGACATCGACACGCTGGAGCGCATCGAGATCATCCGCGACCTGCGGTTAGGGGCCTTCGACGCGCTGGTCGGCATCAACCTGCTGCGCGAGGGCCTCGACATTCCCGAATGCGCGTTGGTCGCCATTCTCGATGCCGACAAGGAAGGCTTCCTGCGGTCGGAAACCTCGCTGGTGCAGACCATCGGCCGCGCCGCGCGCAACGTCGAGGGCAAGGTGCTGCTCTATGCCGACCAGGTCACCGGCTCGATGCAACGTGCCATCGACGAGACCAACCGCCGCCGCGCCAAGCAGGTCGAATACAACACCGCCAATGGCATCACGCCGGAGAGCGTCAAGAAAGGCATCGCCGACATTCTCGACTCGGTCTACGAGCGCGACCACGTGCTCATTTCGACCGGCGGCAAAGGCGTGGGCGGCGAAGGCGAGTTCGCCGACGCCGCCACCATTGGCCACAATTTCGAAACCGTGCTGGCCGATCTCGAAACGCGCATGCGCGAGGCCGCTGCCGATCTCGACTTCGAGGAAGCCGCGCGGCTGCGCGACGAACTCAAGCGCCTGCGCCAGACCGAGCTCGCCGTGGTCGACAACCCGACCGCGCGCAACATCATGGTGACGCAGGACCCCAAGCTGCGGCGGCACAACAAGGCCGCGGCCAAAGCGGCGGCCAAGGTCGATCCGCTCTCCCGCCCGCACAAGCCGGTGCTCGACGAAATGGGTATCGCGACGTGGCACGAATTCAAGCCGTCGCGGCCCGGCGATGACCGGCCGAGAAAGCCGAACCTAGACGAAATGGGCCCCGGCGTTGAATCGATCCCGGCGCGCAAGGGTCAGGAAACCGGCAGCGGCCCGCGCTCGACCATGGGCAAGCCGGGACAACGCGGCGGGTTCAGGGCGAATAAGAAGCGGCGCTAAGCAAAGAATGCCTTTTCTCGTCATGGCCGGGCTTGTCCCGGCCATCCACGTCTTTAAGAGCCTGTTCAAGGAGTTTCAGTATCCTGCGAGGCCATGAAACTAGGCTTCGAAGAAACGCAAGCAGCCTATTCCAGCGGATCGCAAAACGCTCGCGCTTGGACTGAGCGCTGGGTTAAGGATCAGCTCTATTGCCCCAACTGCGGCAATTCGCAGATCAATCAATTTCCAGCGAACCAACCCGTTGCCGACTTCATCTGTCCTTCTTGTGCAGAAGAGTTTGAACTGAAGAGTCAGAAAACTGCATTCGGCGCGAAAGTCGTCGACGGTGCATTCCGAACGATGTGCGAGCGGCTGGCCGCCAGCAACAACCCGAATCTACTGCTGCTCAACTACGACCTGTCGCATCACAGCGTCAAAAACGCTTTCATCGTTCCCAAGCATTTCTTCGTTCGCGAAGTCATCGAGGAGCGCAAGCCCCTTGCGGCGACCGCACGCCGGGCCGGATGGATCGGCTGCAATATCTTGCTGAAACAAATTCCAGATGCCGGAAAGATTTTCTTCGTGCGCGACGGCCAGCCGCAGCCGAAGGAAGGCGTCTTGGCTGAATGGAAACGGACGCTCTTTCTCCGCCGGCAGAGCATGGAAGGCAGAGGCTGGCTTGTCGAAGTCATGAAATGCGTCGACTCCATCGGTAAGAATGAGTTCGATCTTGATGACGTCTATCGATTTGAAGCGCAACTGGCGCAGCTCTATCCCAACAACCAGAACGTAAGGCCAAAGATTCGTCAGAAGCTTCAGGAACTGCGCGACCACGGCTATCTCGACTTCGTCTCACGCGGGCGCTACCGTTTGCGATCATTGGATTGATTGTGTCAACATATTTGCGCACGAGCGATAGCGGAGGACCATATGGCTTGGTTCCGCAACCATTACATCTGCGAACGTTGCGACTCGACTTGGTCGGACGAATGGTCCTGTATGTGCGACGACGATTGCCCGCATTGTGGCGCGCGTCACATGTCACCTCGGGAGAGCGACGATCTCACGGAAGTTATCGAACGCAGAGGCCGTGACTACGTCGTACTGTGGTCGCCTGAAACAGCGGAACACGACCCGAGCTATTGTGAATTGGGCCGGTTTCCGAGCCTTAAGCAGGCCGAGGCGTTTCTCGCTACTGGTTAGACCCGCTGCTATTTGGCAAAATCGTGGAGCCGGCACAAGGCTGGGCATGACGAGTCATCCCCCATGTCCGACATCGGCGGCATCTTCTCTCCCTTCGACCTCGCGCTCATCGCGCTGATGATCGCCGCGCCGGGGCTGGTGGCCGGCGGCGTCATCGGCGCGCTAGCCTGGCGCGCACGGCGCATCGCCGGCGCCCTGCTCGGCGCGGCGGCCGGCGTCGCCGTGTGGCTGCCGCTGTGGCTGCTGTTCAGGGATGCGTTCTAGAGGGCCGACGTGGTGCGATGCTGGCCCTAGCCAAAAGCCTTCGCGCCGATTGACCAGGGCAAGCCGAGCCAACAGTGCGGCATAAGGCCGAACAAAAAGCGCGGCCGTTAAGCCGCGCTTCTTTCCGGGTCGGCTTTCGCCGTCCAAGCTAGATCGACTCGCCCTCGCCTTCCATCACCGCGTATTGCGTCATGGCGGTGACCTGTTGCCAGGCGTTGCCGTCGAAGCCGGCGAGAATGTTGACGCGCACCACCTGCACCAGCTTGTCGGCGACCGGCTTCAGTTCCAGCGTTCGCTCCGGCGTAAACGCGATCGCCGCGAGGCCACAGGCCTGCGGATCGTGCGCTTCCTTATTGACGAGATCCATGGCCGCCTGGCCCTCGCGGCCCTGCGAACGCAACTCGACAAAGCGCGCGGCCTGCGCCGGGCTGTTGCAGATCATGCCGACGCCGATCCGCGTGCTGCCGTCCATGGGTTGCTGCGCCTGGGCGGCGCCGCCGGTCGCGACCGCGGCGGCGAAGGTGAGGCTGCACAACATTGCCGTTGAAATGCGCATCGGTGTGTCCATCCGAAAAGTTGCTGCTCGGATGTGAAAACGCCGCCAGCCACGACCGGTTCGGCCTCCAACACGCGTTTGTGAGAGCAAGTTCCCCGCCCGAGGCCGCAGGGGATGAAACCCCTTGGCGCCGCTTGCATTTACCTTGCGCCGGGGAACACCGCCGAGCGCGGTGAGGCATCGGGGTCTGTTCATGTCGGTTTTCACGATCGCCTATCACAGCCGTAATCTGGTCGCACAACAGTCGCCGGACTGCGCCGTCGAGATTCGGCGCCTGCTGGAGCAGGCGCGGCGGCGCAATGCCCGCCTCGGCATCACCGGCGCGCTGATGTTCAACGAAGGCCGTTTCGTGCAGATCCTCGAAGGCGACGAAGCGCCGGTCATGAAGCTGCTAGACGATATCAAACGTGACAGCCGGCATTGCGACGTGGACGTGCTGCCGGCGCGCATCGTGCCGGAGCGCTGCTTCGCGCAGTGGTCGATGGCTTTCGTCGGCGCCTCGCCGCAGGCGCAAAGCTATTACCGCGACTTCTCGCTACGCGAGAGGCTGGAATGGACGCAGACCACCACCGACCTGCTCGCCACGCTCATTCTCGATCTCATCATGATGGACGGCGTCGTGGTGGCGCGGCCGACCCGGCGCTAGCGCGGATTGGAAACGCTTGGCCGCTCGCTTCACCCTCCCCTAGAGGGGAAGGGTCGGCGAGCATCGGAATGCGAGCCGGGTTGGGGTGAACAAATCACGCCCGTCCGGGGCGGGCGTGAAGCCAATCACACCGTCATGCCCGGGCTTGTCCCGGGCATCCATGATGACGCGCGGCATACACAAATCTGACGCAAGGCTGCCGATGACGCCACGCCTTGGATCACCGGGACAAGCCCGGTGATGACGGCGGACGGTCGACCAAAAAAGTCAAAAATAATATTCCTAGGACTATTGACTTGTGCCTTACCCTAGGCTTATCTTCCAGACATCCCGCCCCTGCTAGCGAGGGGTGTCTGATCAGCGTCTCCAGACGCTGGGGCGGGGAGCGGTGGCCGGGACGGGGCGTCGGAGATGCGGCGCGGTTTTCCCCTCCCGGCGGTCCAAGCCGCTCGTTCCCGGCGCGCCAGCCGCGCGTCACTGGGGTGTAAGGCCTATGGGCAAGGGGCAGAGCCAGGCAAGCCGATCCACAAGACGGCGCGCCTGCGCCGAAGGAACCTCCTCAGACAGCCGAAAAACCCCGCAGCGGTGGATAACAAGGTTAGTCCACCGGGGGCCGAGCGGAGCAAACCTAAAACATCGCGCGCGGGACGC
>JAHCKF010000321.1 GCA_026125925.1 Pseudolabrys sp. | reverse complement strand
TGTAGCCGAGATTGACCAGCACCTCGGCGATGCCGCTCATGCCGATGCCGCCGATGCCAACGAAGTGCACCGGTCCCAGTTCGCGCGGCAATTTCATGAGCGACCCCGATTGTTTGATCCGTGACGGATGGCTTTTCCCGGTAGCGGCCGGAAATGTCAAATGCGGGCGGTTTTCATCACCAGATCGGCCAGCCGCTCCGCCGCGTCGACAGTTCCCGCGCTTTTGGCCGCCGCCGCCATCGTGGCGAGCCGCGCCGGCTCCGCCGCCAGCGCGGCGATCTCGCGAGCGACGCGCTCCGGGGTGAAATCGGCTTGCACGATGCGAAGCGCCCCGCCCGCATCCTGCAGAACGCCGGCATTGGCGAATTGATCCTGATCAAGGGCGTGCGGCAATGGCACAAGAATGCCGGGCCGGCCGATGGCGGAGAGTTCGGCAACGGTCGATGCGCCGGAGCGCGAGATGACGAGATGCGCCGCCGCCATCCGCACCGGCAAGTCTGAGAAAAACGGCGCGCAGCTATGGGCGACACCGATTTTTTCATAGCGGGCCGATACCGCGTCGATATCCTCCGGCCGCGCCTGCTGCACGACGTGCAGCCGCGCCCGCAAGCCGGCATCGAGTTTCTCGATCGCGGGCGGCACGACGTCCGACATCACGCGCGCGCCCTGGCTGCCGCCGAACACCAACAGCCGCAAGGTGCCGTCGCCGTGCGGTGCGTCATACGGCACCTTCGACGCTTCGATCACCAGGGGTCGCACTGGATTGCCGGTGAAGGTCATCTTGGCCCGCACCGCGTCATCCACCTTGGCGAGCACGCGGAAGCCGGTGGCGATCGCGGTGACGCGCGACGCCAGCAGGCGATTGGCGCGGCCCATGACGCCGTTCTGCTCATGCAGCACCGTCGGCACGCCGCGCCATGACGCTGCGAGAAGCGGCGGCACCGTCGGATAGCCGCCGAAGCCGACCACAACTGACGGCTTGATACGGCCGATGATGCCGAAGGCCTTCAGCGTGCCGCGCGCCAGCGTCAAGCCGGTGCGCGCCAACGCCACCGGATCGCGGCCGCGCACAGTGGCGCTGGGGATGAGATGCACGTCGCGCGCCGGAAACTCGAAATGCGCGGCGCGCACATCGGTGGCGAGATCGACGGTGACGCCGCGCTTGTTGAGCGCCACGGCCAGCGACTCCGCGGGAAAAAGATGGCCGCCGGTGCCGCCGGCGGCCAACAGCACCATCGGCGATGCCGGCTGTGGCATCAAGCCCTGCCCCCTGCCGGCAGCAACTCATCCGGCGCGGCGAGCACGGCGCCACGCGGCTGTTCGCGCGTCAACGCCAACAGCATGCCCATGGCATAAGCCAGCGACAGCATCGACGAGCCGCCATAGGAGATGAACGGCAGCGTCATGCCCTTGGCCGGGATCAAATGCAGGTTCACCGCCATGTTGATCGCCGACTGGGTGGCGAACAGCATCGTCAAGCCGGCGGCGGCGAAGCGGCAGAATGGATCTTCATTGCGCATGGCACGCAGCATCGCGCGCACGACGATGAAGGTATAAAGCGCGACCAGCGCCAGGCACAGCACCACGCCGAATTCTTCCGCGGCCACCGAGAACACGAAGTCGGTGTGCGCTTCCGGCAGCATGCGTTTAACGGTGCCCTCACCCGGACCGCGGCCGAACCAGCCGCCGCGCATGAAGCTCTCGGTGGCGACATCGATATTGAAGGTGTCGCCCGATTGTGGATTGAGAAAGCGCTGAATGCGGTTCGCGACGTGGGGCACGGTGTAATAGGCGACCAGCAGGCCGAAGCCGGCAGCGCCGGCGATGCCGAACATCCAGATGACGCGCATGCCGGCCATGAAGAACAGCGCGCTCCACACCAGCACGATCAGCATGGTCTGACCGAAGTCGGGCTGGATGACGAGCAGCGCCACCACCATCAACAGCAGGATGAGCGCGAAGGTATTGGCCGGCATTTCCGGACGCTTGGCCGATTCGCCGAATAGCCAGGCGATGAGAATGACGAAAGCGGGTTTGAGGAATTCCGACGGCTGGATGTTGATGCCGAACAGCACCAGCCAGCGCTTCGCGCCCTTGATCTCCTGGCCGAAGATCGGCGTCACCGCGACCATGACCAGGCTGATGGCGAACACGATGAGCGCCAGCCGGCGGATCTGATGCGGCGTCAGAAACGAGACGCCGATCATGATGGCGATGGTCGGAAACAGGAAGAAGATGTGGCGATTGACGAAATAGAACGGCTCGAGGCCGATGCGGCCGGCGACCGGCGGCGAGGCCGCCAGCGACAGCACGATGCCCGCCAGCATCAGGGCGCCGACCGCGGCGATGGTCAGACGATCGACGGTCCACCACCATTCGCCGATGGGGGTACGTTGTGCGCGCGAAATCATGAGGATCGTCCCGGGGGCCCCGTAAGGAGCCAAGCTGACGCGGGACGGTTAGCGAAGGGTTAATTATTCCCGTCATTGCCCGCGAAAGCGGGCAATCCAGTAGCGTCAGCCGGTAGCGATGCACGGGTAAAGATCATCCCAGTTCGGATTGTTCTGCTCGATAAGCTGAATTTTCCAGGCTCTGGTCCACTTCTTGAGCCGCTTCTCGCGACGAATCGCATTCTCGGGATCGTCGAACTGTTCGAAATGGACCAGCCGGGTCACGTCGTAACGCTGGGTGAAACCGCGGCCGTGCTTCTCACGATGCTGATACACGCGTCGGACAAGGTCGCTGGTGACGCCAATGTAAAGCGTACCGCCAATGCGGCTCGCCAGAATGTAAACCCAATAACCCTTCTGCCCCATCGCAGAGCCTTGAGATTACTGGATCGCCCGCTTCCGCGGGCGATGACAACGCTTCTAGATTTTCTGCACCCCCGGCACCGCGAGGGCCAGGTCGGCGAAGGCTTTGCCGCGTACCTCGAAATTCGGGTACTGGTCGAAAGAAGCGCAGGCCGGCGACAGCAGGATCACGGCTTCCTTGAGCCCCGCCGCCTCGGCGTCGCGCGTCGCGGCATCGATCGCAGCCGACAGCACCTCGCTGATTTCGTAGTCGACCTTGCCGTCGAGCGTGCGGGCGAATTCGGGCGCCGCCTCGCCGATCAAGTAAGCCTTGCGGATGCGCGGCCAGTATTCCGACAAGCTCTCGATGCCGCCGGACTTCGGCTTGCCGCCGGCGATCCAGAAAATATCGTGGAAGCTGGACAGCGCCTTCGAGGTGCTGTCGGCGTTGGTGGCCTTGGAGTCGTTGACATAGAGAATGTCGCCCGTGGCGGTTTTCTTGCGGCCGACGGTCTGCATCCGGTGCGCCAAGCCGGGGAACGACACCAGGCCTTTCTGGATCGCGGCAAGATCGATGCCGAGCGCGACGCAGGCGGCGATGGCGCAGGCGGCATTCTGGGCATTGTGCGCGCCGCGCAACGAGCCGATGCCGGTGAGCTGCGCCGCCGGATAGGGCTTGCCGCCGACGCTGCGCATGATGCGCGTTCCCTCGGCGTAATAACCGTCGCGCAGCGGCCCTTCGACCGAAACGCGCACGACGTTTCGGCCGGCGCGCTCGAGCCGGTCCGCCGCCTCGCGCACCCATTTGTCGTCGGCGCCGATGACCGCGGTGCCGCCCGGCTCGATCTGGGCGACGACCAAAGTCTTGATCGCGGCGTAGTTCTCCATGGTGCCGTGACGGTCGAGATGATCCGGCGTCAGGTTGATGAAGACGCCGACGGTCGGCCGCAGCGATGGCGCGAGGTCGATCTGGTAGGACGACACTTCGAGCACATAGTGACGTCCCGGCGCGAAGGGTTCGAGCGCCAGCGCCGGCGTGCCGATATTGCCGCCCATCTGCGCGTCGCGGCCGGCGTGTGCGATGAGATGCGCGGTCAGCGCCGTGGTGGTCGACTTGCCGTTGGTGCCGGTGATGGCGACCAGCGGACAATCGGGCCCGTGCGCCGCGCGCTCGCGGCAGAACAATTCGATGTCGCCGATGACCTCGACGCCTTCGCGCTGCGCGCGCTGCACCGTCCAGTGCGGCGTCGGATGCGTCAACGGCACGCCCGGCGACAGCACCAGCGCCGCGATGTCCGACCAGTCGATATCGGCGAGATTGGCGGTCTCGAGGCCGGCGGCCTGCGCCTGCTCGAGCTTGAGCGGCGCATCGTCGAAGGCAACGACATGGGCGCCGCCCGCTTTCAGCGCCTTCGCCGTCAATAGCCCGGAACCGCCGAGGCCGAACAC
>JAHCKF010000320.1 GCA_026125925.1 Pseudolabrys sp. | reverse complement strand
GAGCACGACGGCGATCATGACCTCGTCTTCGGCCAGCGACGAGCGCACCGGGAAGGCCGCGGCGAGCGCAACCGCAGGATGGCTCAGTAAAACCTGCTCAACTTCGAAGGACGAGATGTTTTCGCCGCGGCGGCGGATCGCATCCTTGATACGGTCGACGAAACGGAAATAGCCGTCGCTTTCCCGCACGACCCGGTCGCCGGTATGAAACCACAAGTTCTGCCAGGTTTCGACGGTCTTTTCTGGCGCGGCGAAATAGCCAGTGGCGATGGCAAAGGGTTCGTCGGCGCGGATTAGCAGTTCGCCGGGCTCGCCATCCGGCACATCGTTATCGTCACCATCGACGACGCGCGCCTGAAACCCGGTGAAGACCGTGCCCATGGTGCCTGGCCGCTGGCGGTCCCAAGTCGTGCCGATGGCGAAGTTGGTTTCGGTCGAGCCCCAGCCGTCGACCAGTTTGATGCCGGTGCGCGCTGTGAATTCCTCGTGGAAGCGCGCCGGCACGCCGGGCGCCAGCGCGACCGTGACGCCATGGGCGCTTTCTTCCGGCGAGCGTGGGCGCGACAGCAGGATCGGCACCATGGCGCCAAGCACGTAAGTCGCGGTCGCCTTGGATCGCGTCAGAGCCGCATAGAAATCCGAAGCCGAAAAACGCTTTTCGTAGGTGACGCTGATGCCCATCAGCATCGCCTGGAAAAAGGTGTTGAGCGCGTTGGTGTGGAAGAGGGGCAGCGTCGACTGCAGACGGTCCTCGCCGGAAAGGCTCAGCAGGGCGGCGGTGTTGGCGCCCCACCAGAAATACTGCGCATGCGGACAGCAAACGCCCTTCGACGGGCCCGTCGTCCCCGAAGTGTAGAGGATTGTCAGCATGTCGCGCGGGCGCGTCGCCGCGGCTTCGCATGTGGCGGGTGATGCCGGCACCGGCTGCGACACGATCTTGCCGACATTGAGCGGCTGTTCCGCATCGATTGTCCACACCGCTTCGAGCGGCAGCGCCGCGACATCGAGATGTTCGAGGTTGCCGGCGAACTGGCCCTCGACGATGAGCAGGCGTGCCGCCGAATTGGTAAGGATGTGCTGCAACTGATGGCCGCGCGAGGCGGTGTTGATCGGCACCGACACCGCACCGATCCAGGCGCAGCCGAGAAACGCACGCATGAATTCGAAACGGTTGGAACAGATCAGCGCCACACGATCGCCACGCTTGATGCCGGAGGCCAGCAAGTTGGCGCCAAACGACGCCGCTTCGTCGCGGGTCTGCGCGTAGGTCCAGAAACGATCGCCAAAGCCGACCAATGGCTTATCGCTGTACCGAGCCGCCTGCCGCGTCAGCATCGCTGGCACGGTGCGCTCACCCGGTGCGAAGCTCTGCGACAACGCCCGCACCAGCGCGACGGCGGCGGGGTTCGGTTCGGACGAGAATGGCTGTGATGTCATGGACATTCTAGAAAATATTTCTAACTTAAAATATCTTGGACCGGCAACGGAATTCGCACAAGGGCGGGCAGGGCCGCGGGAGGCATCATGCGCATCTGGTATCAAAGCTATGTCGATTACGAGAACGGCAAGGTCTACTGGGACCGGCTGCGCGCTCATCTCAAGACCATCGTCGATGAGGGCACCGAGGTGGAGGTGCACGGCATCACGCCGCACGATTCCTATGCGCACCCGATCGTCGAAATGCGCTGCGCGCGCGAGGTGATCTGCAACGCGGTGCGCGCCGAGCGCGAGGGCTACGACGCCTTCGTCGTCGGGCACTTTCAGGACGCCGGCCTCTACGAGGCGCGATCCGTCGTCGACATCCCGGTGGTGGCGCTCGGCGAAGCGTCGATGCTCTATAGCTGCCAGCTCGGACAGCGCGTCGGTATCGTCACCATCAATACCCGCTACATTCCCTGGTTTCGCCACCAGATTGCGAAATACGGACTTGAACGCCGCGTCACCGGCATCCATGCGATGCAGTTCGAACCGGGGCAGATCCTCAAGGCCTATGAATCCGAGGCGCTCGCCGAAAAGGTGAAGGACCTGTTCGCCGAGCAGGCCAAACCACTGGTCGCGGACGGCTGCGAGGTGCTGATCCCCGGCGGCGGCATTCCGATGCTGCTGTTCTCGGCGATCCATGGCCACGCAGTGGACGGCGCGCCGGTGATCAACGGCATTCCGCTTGCGGTAAAAATGGCGGAACTCGCGGTGAAACTGCGGAAACTCGCGGGGGTGGGCGTCAGCCGCGCCGGCGAGTTCGCCAAGGCGCCGCCGGAGATCATCGCCGAGTTCATGACGCATCCGAAGGGGCTGTAAAACGCCGGGACAGGGGCGTTGCCAAGCCGATTATTTTAGACTTAAAATATCCGGCAATGGCCGAAACCCTGACATTGACCGTGACGGATGTGCGGTCGGAAACGCCGTTGGTCCGCGCCGTCACGCTGGCGCGGCCGCATGGCGAGCCGCTGCCGTCGTGGCAACCCGGCGCCCATATCCGCGTCAAGCTGCCGGGCGGCGACGATCGCTCCTATTCGCTGATTAATCTGCGTGACGACGCGCAGGCGACGACCCGCCCACATGCCTATAGCCTCGGTGTCCGCCTCGAGGACCCGAGCCAGGGCGGCTCGCGGTTCATGCATGCGCTGAAGGCCGGCGACACCGTCGAGGTGCTGCCGCCATCCAATAACTTTCCGCTCAACCCCGGCGCCGAGCCGGTCGTGCTGATCGCCGGCGGTATCGGTATCACGCCGATCGCGTCGATGGCGGCGGCGTTGACCACAGACAAGCGGCCGTATCGACTCTGTTACGCCGGCCGTTCTCGCGAGCAACTGGCTTTCATCAAGGAACTCGAGGCACTGTGCGGCGACAGGCTTGCGCTGCATGTCGATGAGACGGCCGGGCAGGTTTTCGACGTGCGCGGTCTCATGGCATCGCTGAAGGCCAACGAGTCGGTCTATTGCTGCGGGCCCCGCGCCATGATCGACGCCGCCATCGCCGCCGCCAAGGATCTCGGCTGGGAGAACGGCCGGCTGCGCTTCGAGCTCTTCACCGCGGCGGCGCCGGCGGCCGGGGATGGCGCCTTCGAGGTCGTCTTGAAAAGCACGGGCGAAAGTTTTCTAATTCCGCCGGACAAAACCATCCTCGACGTGTTGATCGACGCCGGTAAGGATCCGCTCCACGACTGCAAGCGCGGCGATTGCGGCATCTGCCAGGTGGATGTGGTCGAAGGCGTACCGGACCACCGCGATTACATCCTCACCGATGCCGAAAAGGCCGAGGGGAAAAAGATGCAGATCTGCGTGTCACGAGCGAAGAGCCCGCGTCTGGTTCTCGATCTGTGACGGCCGAAACGGAGTAGGGCGATGGCGAGATACCGCGGCAACGTCGAAGCAGTCCGTGACCTGGTGCGTCCGGCCGAAGTGCACCGCGACGTCTATATCGACGACGAGGTGTTCCAGCTCGAGATGGAGCACCTGTTCGCCAATACCTGGGTCTATATCGGCCACGAAAGCCAGATTCAGAATCCCGGCGATTATTTCGGGACCACGATCGGCCTGCAGCCGGTGCTGATGGTGCGCCACACCGACCAGACGGTGAAGGTGCTGTTCAACCGCTGCCCGCACAAGGGCACGCGCATCACCACCGAGACCTGCGGAAATGCCGGTAAGTTCTTCCGCTGCCCGTATCACGCCTGGAGCTTCAAGACCGACGGCTCGCTGCTCGCGATCCCGCTGAAGAAGGGCTACGAGAACACCGGGCTCGAGCAGAGCCACGCCGGGCAGGGCATGGCGCCGGTCAAGCACGTGCACAATTATCGCGGCTTTGTCTTCGCCAAGATCAACGATGTCGGCCTCGGCTTCGAGGAATTCTTCGGCGACAGCCTGTCAAGCTTCGACAACATGATCGACCGCTCGCCCGTGGGCAAACTCGAAGTTGCCGGTCTGCCGCTGCGCTACATGCACAATTGCAACTGGAAGATGCTGGTCGAGAACCAGACCGACACCTGCCATCCGATGGTCGCGCACGAATCCTCGGCCGGTACCGCGGTCAACGTCTGGAAGAACGCGCCGCCGGGCACCAAGAAGCCGATGGCGGTGGAGATCTTCGCGCCGTTCATGAGCCCCTACGAGTTCTTCGAGAACATGGGCATCCGCGTCTGGCCGAACGGCCACGGCCACACCGGCGTGCATCATTCGATCCACTCGGACTATTCGGCGATACCCGGCTATTTCGAGAAAATGGTCGCGGCCTACGGCGAGGAGCG
>JAHCKF010000032.1 GCA_026125925.1 Pseudolabrys sp. | reverse complement strand
ACGAGAACATCAGGCTGCCGCCGGTCTCCGCCTTGCCGCTGAGCTGCAGCACGACTTCGATGTCGGTGTCGGAAATCGGCGCCGCGTTGACGTTGATCTGGATGCCGATCTGCGGCTGTTCGCCACTGACCAGCGACTTCGGCGCGTTCGGGTTCTCGAAGGAGAAGTCCTTGATGTACTGCGCCACCACATTGAGCTGCGGTGCCTGCTCCGGGTTGAAATCCTGAGATTGCCCGCCATTGGTGGTCGTCATGAACTTATATCCTCTGTGTACGCGGCGGTTGGCTAACACGGCCATTTTGGGTGAACAAGGATAACGGCGCTGGCGGTTGTGCTGATCGGAGTACCGTCGCGCGACATCGTAAATGCGCGGTACAGACCGGGGCGTGCCGCGACGCTGGCGCTACTGACGCCGAGGCTCGCCGGTGTCGTCCAGGCGACTCCGGCCGGGCAGGGCCGGATCGTCGACCCGGCGCCACTGCTCCGGCTCGAGATCGACGACGCCATCGGCGCGCGGCGGCGGCGGGCTCCTGCGGCCAAGCGCCTCACCGAGCCGTGTCCAGAGCGGAACAAGGAGCACGATCAGGCCGATCACGTCGGTGATAAACCCCGGCACGGCCAGAAGAAATCCGCCCAGAAGAGTGAGGCCGCCGACGCCGTCGGCGCGCAGCGCCGTGAAATTGTTCTGATTGAAGCCGTCCTGCATGGCGACCCGCATGCGCGCGATGTGCTGACCCCCCGCGCGACGCAAAATCAGCCCGCCCGCGAGCGAACCAGCGATCAGCAGCGCCAGAGCGAGAACGAAGCCGTAGGCCGCCGCAACGGCGATAAACGCCGCCAATTCGGCCATCGGCAATGCCAGAAGGCCGAGCAACAGCCATTTTGCCACATTCATCAGGATTCCTCCGACCGGCCGGCGATATTGGCCTCCGCGCCCCGATCGTCTAAGGTTTGAACGGTCCGACCGGCGCCGATCATGCGGCGCTAAGCCATTGGATCGGCGCATCCGTCAGCTTAAATAGGTAGGGTGGGACCAACCGCTACGCCGTCTCGTGGGTTATTCCGACCCCAGAAGGCCGGATCCGAAGCCCCCGGTACGGTAGCCGAAAGTATGCAAGACGTGTTCGACATCTACACCATTATCTTCCTGGCGCTCGCGGTGTTTATCTTCCTGCGATTGCGCAGCGTGCTGGGCCAGCGCACCGGCCGCGAGCGGCCGCCTTACGATCCCTATGCCGCCCGCGAACCGGCCCGCCCGGCGGGTGACAACGTCGTGCAGATCCCGAACCGGCCCGCCGAGGCGGCGTCCAAGCCCGACGAAGCGGCGGAGACGACGCCGGCCGAGCGCTGGAAGGGCATCGCCGAACCCGGTACGCCGCTGGCGGCGGGGCTCGACGCCGTTGCCGTTGCCGACCGCAACTTCGACGCCAACCACTTCCTGACCGGCGCCCGCGCGGCCTACGAGATGATCGTGACCGCCTATGCCGAAGGCGACCGCCGCTCTTTGCGCAACCTGCTGTCGCGCGAAGTCTATGACGGTTTCGACGGCGCCATCGGCGAGCGCGAGAAGCGCGGCGACACCGTCGAAAGCCGTTTCGTCTCCATCGACAAGGCGACGATCACCAACGCCGAGGTTCGCGGCCGTAGCGCGCAACTGACCGTGCGCTTCCAGTCGAAGCTGGTCACGGTCACGCGCAACAAGGCCGGCGAAGTGATCGACGGCAATGCCGAAAGCGTCACCGACGTCACCGACGTCTGGACCTTCGCGCGCGATGTGTCGTCGCGCGATCCGAACTGGAAACTGGTCGCCACCGAAGCCGGACAATAACGCATGGCGCGAAAACCCGCGGCAAGTCGATCCCGTAGCCTTGTCGCGTTTGGTTTTTCGCTGGCTCTGATGGCGACCGCAGCCGTTCCGGCGACGGCACAGCCGATGAAATTCCCCAACGCCCGGGTCGAAGCCCTGACCTTCGACAGGCTCGACGGCTGGAACGACGACAACCAGGCCGCGGCCTTCGCCGCCTATATGAAAAGCTGCGGCGCCATTCTCAATGCGACCCCGGCCATGCGAAAGGCGCGTCCGGTCTATGGCGGGCTGTACAATGCCTGCCGCAGCGCGACCGTGGTCGCCGCCGGCGGCAGCGTCGATGCCGGGACGGCGCGCAAGTTCTTCGAGGCCAATTTCAAGCCGGTCCGCATCCTGCCGGAGATGAAATCGTACGGCTATTACACCGGCGCCGACGGCTTCTACACCGGCTATTACGAGCCGGAGGTGCTCGGCTCGCGGGTCAAGACCGCCGAATATTCGGTGCCGATCTACGGCGTGCCGGCCAAGTTCGCCGGCAAGAAAAGCACGGTGTTCGGGCAATATGACCGCACCGACATCGAGAAGGGCGCGCTCGAGGGCAAGGGTCTGGAAATCTGCTGGGTGAAGAATCCGGTCGATGCCTTCTTCGCCCAGATCCAGGGCTCGACGCGCGTCAAGCTCACCGACGGCGCGCTGATGCGCCTCAACTACATCGCCAGCAACGGCAAGCCTTACACGCCGGTCGGCCGCATCCTCATCGACAAGGGCGTCTTCACGCCGGAAGAAATGTCGATGGACAAGATTCGCCACTACATGGAAACCAATCCCGACGAAGGGCAGGCGCTGCGCGAAAAGAACCGCTCCTATGTGTTCTTCTCCAAGACGACTTTGGAGCCGCATGAGGAATGTCTCGGCGCGCAGGGCATTCAGTTGACGCCGGGGCGCTCGATCGCTGTCGATCCGAAAATGCATGTCTATGGCACGCCGATCTGGATCGACGCCAAATTGCCGCTGACCAGCGAGGCGCCTGACGATGCATTCCAGCGCCTGACCATCGCGCAGGACACCGGCTCGGCCATCCGCGGTGCGGCGCGCGCCGACATCTATTTCGGTCACGGCCCGGGCATTCCGTCGATCGCCGGCCGCATCAAGCAGTTCGGCAAGTTCGTCATGCTGGTGCCGAAGGATGTGACGGTGAAAGGCGATACCGAAGTCGCGGCCGGCGTGCCGCTGCCGAGGCCGCGCCCGAAAGCTGTCGTCGCCGACGGCACGTCGCGCCTCTGACGGTTCATTCCCATGAGCCGCGACGGCAAACGCCGCGTTCTCAGTTACGAAGAACGCGTTCTCTGGTCGACGATCACGAAGACCATGACGCCGCTGCGGCCGGAAGAACCGGCCGCTACGGTTGATGAGACGACGCCTGAGCCGGCGGCGCCGCGGCCGCGGGCCGCGAAGACCAAGGTCAGCGAAACCGCCTCCGTCGTTGCACCTTCACCGCCGAAGCCTGCGCCGATTGCGCCGCCGCTGACGCGCCGCGCCAAGCGCAGTCTCGCGCGCGGCAAGCAGGATATCGACGCCCGGCTCGATCTGCACGGCCTGACGCAAAGCGAGGCGCATGATGTGCTGCTGCGCTTCCTGCGCGCGGCCAGCGCGCGGGGCGCTCGGCTGGTGCTGGTGATCACCGGCAAGGGCGTGGCGCGAACCGCTCATTTCGACGACAGCGGCCGCGAGCGCGGGGTATTGCGCCGTCAGGTGCCGCAATGGCTGTCGCTGCCCGAATTTCGCGCGTATGTTATCGGCTTCGAAGATGCCCATATCGCGCATGGCGGTGAGGGTGCGCTCTATGTCCGCGTCCGCCGCGCCAGAGATTGAACGCCCGCGGGACTGAACGCCGACAAGCAAGGGGGTCGACCATGGCCAAGAAGGCGAAGCGCAAGGCGAAAGCCAAAGCCAAAGCCAAAGCCAAACCGAAGAAGCGGACAGTGCCGGCGCGGAAGAAGGCGGCAAAGCGCACCAAGAAGACTGCGCGCGTCAAAAACGCGAAGCGTCCGGTAGCCAAACGCGCGAAGAAGAAGGCTGCGAAGAAGACAAGTCGCCGGACCGCGGCCCGCAACCCCGCGCCGAAAGCGAAGATCGAGCGTGAACTGGACGAAGGGCTGCTTGAAACTTTCCCGGCCTCCGACCCGGTGGCGCTGACCGATCCGACGACGACGATCAAGGAGTAAGCGCGGATCGCGGCGCCGCTGTCTTTACCGTTCTGCCGCGCTGCAGCGCCTTACGACGGGGGCGTGCGCGTCTCGATTCGGTCAGCCGCCCCAAGAGCCGTGACGCCACCATCCAGATTTCCAGGACGTCGGCCTCGACCTCTCGGCGGATAGCCCCGTCGACGGCACCTATCGAAACCTTGTCTGTTCCCCGCTTGCGCACCCGCATCTCGCCATATCCCCCCAGCCGGTAGGCCATTTTACGCGCTACAACCATGAGTATACGGTGCGGGGCCTTACATGTGTCAAGAAAATTTTATACTTGGCCTGACACAACCGCCGGGCGGTCCGGTCCGGCAGCGGCGCCCAGCGACAGAATCTCCAATGAGCCGATGATGTCGCCGAGGCGCAGCGGGACGGGAGCGGGCCCGGCATTGAACAGCACAAAGGGCACGGCACCTTTGAAACCCGGCTCCACATGCAGCGCGCCCGAGAGGATGACACAAGCCGCGATCAGTTCGGCGACGGCGCCGAAGCGCCCGAGGTAGTCGGGAGGCAACTCGATGACTTCGGCCGTCGCTGCCCGCAGCGCGCAGCCCGGTTTGAGCTTGAGAAGCTTGCGGCGGCCGAGATCGATCTTGTCGCCATTGACCATGATTTCGCCACCGAGCGTCAGATCGATCGACGCCGTCCGCAAATGGCCGGTGACAAATGGCTTTATGGCGATGACCCCGTCGCGCACGGCGCGGTCGATCTGATGATTGACGAGCGGCGCGGCGGCCCGCGCGCGTTCCAGGACACGACGCTGCCCGAACGACTCGCTGAGCCAATAGTCCGAACTGTGGCCGGTCAGGCGGCCTAGTTTGCCGGCCATGGCCCGCGAGATCGGCTGTCGGCCGTTGATGATGTTATTGACCGACTGGCGCGACACGCCAGTCGCCTTGCTGACGGTCACCTGGTCGAGCCCAAGGCGTTTGAGCTCGGCCCTGAGATGCGCACCTGGCGAGGCGCGCTCCGTCGTCGAATCGGTGCCCCTCTTGCCCCGGCTGCCCGCGGCCATGGCCTTGCTCCCCGCTGAAATATTTATTCCTACGCGCTACCCCTAAACGTTCGGTGGTACCGCAACCGTTAATTGTAGCGATAAAGTAAAGACATGGCACAGCGGCACCGGCCGCAGGCCGGTGGGGCACGTGTGCGAGGGCGGGCGCCGTGGTCGAATTACAGGATGAAGCGGGACAGGTCGGCGTTCTTGGCCAGGTCGCCGATATGTTTGTCGACATAGGCGGCGTCGATGCGCACCGTCTCACCGGCGCGGTCGGTGGCGGCGAACGAGATATCGTCGAGGATACGTTCCATCACCGTCTGCAAGCGGCGGGCGCCGATGTTCTCGATCGAGGAATTCACCGACACGGCGATATTGGCGATGGCGTCGATGGCGTCCTCGGAGAAATCGAGCGTCACGCCCTCGGTTGCCAGCAGTGCGATGTACTGTTTGATGAGCGAGGCTTCCGGCTCGGTGAGGATGCGGCGGAAGTCGTCGCGGCTCAGCGCCTTGAGTTCGACGCGGATCGGCAGACGGCCCTGCAGCTCCGGCAACAGGTCCGACGGCTTCGAGATATGGAAGGCGCCGGAGGCGATGAACAGAATGTGGTCGGTCTTAACCGGGCCGTGCTTGGTGTTGACGGTGGTGCCTTCGATCAGCGGCAGCAGATCGCGCTGCACGCCCTCGCGTGACACATCGGCTCCGCCGCGGCGTTCGCTGCCGGCAATCTTGTCGATCTCGTCGAGGAACACGATGCCGTTCTGCTCGACGGCGCGCACAGCCTCTTGAACGAGCTGTTCGTTGTCGAGCAGCTTGTCGCTTTCCTCGTTGAGCAGGATCGAGTGTGATTCCTCCACGGTGACGCGCCGCGTCTTGGTGCGGCCGCTGCCCATCTTGCCGAAGATGTCACCAATATTGATGGCGCCCATCTGCGCGCCGGGCATGCCGGGAATTTCAAACATCGGCATGCCCTGGCTGCCGGCCTGCACGTCGATCTCGATTTCCTTGTCGTTGAGCTCGCCGCCGCGCAACTTCTTGCGGAAACTCTCGCGCGTGGAGGGTCCCGAGCCCGGCCCGACCAGCGCATCGAGCACGCGCTCCTCGGCGGCCTGCTCGGCGCGTACCTGCACGTCCTTGCGGCGCCTGTCGCGGGTCAGCGCGATCGCGATCTCGACGAGATCGCGGATGATCTGCTCGACGTCGCGGCCGACATAGCCGACCTCGGTGAACTTCGTGGCCTCGACCTTCAAAAACGGCGCCCCGGCGAGCTTGGCGAGCCGGCGCGAGATTTCGGTCTTGCCGACGCCGGTCGGCCCGATCATCAAGATGTTCTTCGGCAGCACTTCCTCGCGCAGCTTCTCGTCGAGCTGCTGGCGTCGCCAGCGATTGCGCAGCGCGATGGCGACCGCGCGCTTGGCGTCGTGCTGGCCGACGATGAAGCGGTCGAGTTCGGAAACGATTTCACGCGGAGAGAAGTCGGTCATGCGTCACGTACCATCAAAAGAGCGCGGCCGTCGGGCGTATCGATTTCGCCGGTGCGCGTAAAACCGGCCTTTTCATAGGCCCGAATCGCGCGGGCGTTGCCGGGCTGGGGATCGAGAACGATGCGGGGAGCGCCGGCCTGCAGGAGGCTGTTGCTAAAGGCGCGAATGAATGCCGACCCATGGCCGCGGCCGACCATGGCCTTGTCGGCGATGAACTGATCGAGCCCGCGTGTGCCGGCCGGCTGCGGGCCGAAGCCGGTGTGCCAGTCGCCGATTCGGTAACATTGCAGGTATGCAAACGGGCGCTCCGCATGGGACACGATGAACTGGCCCATGTCGTGGTGGTCGAGATCGCCGCTGACGAATTCGAAGTCGTCGGCGTCGTGCCACCACTCGGCGACATGCGGCACGCTCAGCCAATCGCGCACCAGCGGCAGATCGGCGGCGGTCATCGGCCGAAACTGGTAGGGCGCTGGCGTCATCCGGCTGTCTTGAGTGACTCGATGGTGACGTTGCGGTTGGTGTAGACGCAGATGTCGGCGGCGATGTCGAGCGACTTGCGCACGATGGCCTCGGCGTCGGCATCGGTGTCGAGTAGCGCACGGGCAGAAGCGAGCGCATAATTGCCGCCGGAGCCGATGCCGGCGACACCGGCTTCAGGCTCGAGCACATCGCCGTTGCCGGTCAGCACCAGCGACACCTGGGCGTCGGCGACGATCATCATCGCCTCGAGGCGGCGCAGATAGCGGTCGGTGCGCCAGTCCTTGGCGAGCTCGACGCAGGCGCGCAGCAACTGTCCGGGGTACTGCTCGAGCTTGGATTCCAAGCGCTCGAACAAGGTGAAGGCATCCGCGGTGGCGCCGGCGAAGCCGCCGATGACGTCACCTTTGCCCAGCTTGCGCACCTTCCTGGCGTTGGCCTTGACGATGGTTTGACCGATGGAAACCTGGCCGTCGCCGCCAATCACCACGGTGCCGCCCTTGCGCACCGTCAGGATGGTCGTGCCGTGCCACGACGGCAATTCACTGGAAGACATACGCTTTACCCCTGCAATTTCGGTCATCTAGGCATGCCCGGCGGCGTTTGCAAACCTCGCTTGCGTGATCCGGCGGCGGTGTCGCGCCGATCCGCCGCGTTGACAATGCGCGGTGCGATCCTACATTCGGCACCATGAGGTCTCTGTTGCGCCATACTGCACGCCGTTTTTCGCGCGCCGGTCATCTGCACGCAGGCAGGTAACCCGGGCGACGGCTGTCTGTCGTCCCGGGCTCGTCGACCTTTTTCTTCCTCCGCTCAAATCATCACATTCAATCGTCGCCGGCCGTCCGTTCGCGGGCCGCTGTGCGAGCACCGCCGCAGCCGCCATCGACGGCCGGCGGGTCATGGAACGCTGGAGTGCTGCCATGCCATCAATGTTGCGCAAGGAATTGCCGCCGATCGTCGTCAGCGGCATCGACTTCGACCGCCTGGAGCGGCTGGCGGCCGCCGCCGGCCCGGATTCGCGCGCCGCCGATTTCCTGGCGCGGGAGATGGCGCGCGCCACCATCGTGCCGTCCGGCTTCCTGCTGCGCGGTGTCGTGACCATGGGATCGGAGGTCGAATTCCGCGACGACGCTACCGGCCGCTCGCGGACGGTTAACCTCGTTTATCCGGGTGAGGCGGATCTCGACGGCGGCCGGCTGTCGGTGCTGTCGCCGGTCGGCGCGGCCCTTATTGGCCTGTCGGTGGGGCAATCGATCGAGTGGGAAACCCCGACCGGGGCCTGGCGATCATTGACCGTCCTGCGGGTCGGGGACGAGGGCCCTGTGGCATAACCCCGCAACCCCTGATAAAAGGCCGCCGAAACGAGGATTTAGCCGCCCCATGCGCACCGCCACCATCAAGCGCAAGACCAAGGAAACCGACATCGACGTCACGGTCGATCTCGACGGCAAGGGCCGTTCGCAGATCGCGACCGGCATCGGTTTCCTTGACCATATGCTCGATCTGCTGGCGCGGCACTCGCGGATCGACATGAATGTGAAGGCGGTCGGCGACCTGCATATCGATTTCCACCACACCGCCGAGGACACCGGCATCGCGCTCGGCCAGGCGGTGAAGCAGGCGCTTGGCGACATGAAGGGTATCGGTCGTTATGCCGACGTTCACATGCCGATGGACGAGACGCTGACCCGCGTTGCGCTCGACATTTCGGGCCGGCCGTTCCTGGTGTTCAAGGCCGAGTTCGGCCGCGACAAGGTCGGCACCTTCGATACGGAACTGGTGCAGGAGTGGTTCCAGGCCTTCGCCATGAATGCCGGCGTGACGCTGCATGTCGAATGCCTGTACGGCACCAACGACCATCACATCGCCGAATCCTGCTTCAAGGGTCTGGCGCGCTGCCTGCGCAGCGCTGTCGCCATCGACGAGCGCACCAAGGACGAAGTGCCCTCGACCAAGGGAACGCTGGGGAATTAGGCCGACAGGGCGGCCGGCCGAGTTCAGCTCCGTTGTCATCGCCGGGCTTGACCCGGCGATCCCGATCAGGGGCGCAGTGCCCCTATAAGCGGGATGGCCGGGACAAGCCCGGCCATGACAAGTTCAGATTTGCGAGTGTGTGAATAGCAATGCCCACTTTCACCGTGCATGAACCGCCGCCGCGGAAGAACGAAAGCGTCGCCAGCCCCGAACGCTTCGTCTTCGTGCGCGACGGATTCCACTTCTGGGCATTCCTGCTGCCGCCACTGTGGTTCATCCTCAAGCGGTTGTGGGTGGCGCTGATCCTCTATGTCATCGTCTCGGTGGCGCTCGAATTCGGCATGAGCTGGGCCAAGGTGCCGTCGGGCTGGCGCATCGTCGTCGAACTGATGCTCGGCATCGTGATCGGCCTCGAGGCGGCGACCATCCAGCGCTGGACGCTGGCGCGGCGCAAGTGGAAGACGCTCGGCTTCGTCGTCGCGGAAGATGCTGAGCTCGCCGAACGGCGCTTCTTCGGCGCCTGGACGCCGCGCGTGGCTAGCCCGCAAGCCGCGGCGCCGGCGGAAGCTGCTCCGGCCTATGCGGCGCAAGTCTATGCGCCACCGGTGCGCCGCGGCCCGCCGTCCGGCTCCGATGTTATCGGCCTGTTTCCAGAGCCGGGAGCAAGCCGATGAGCGTCGCCATCGTCGATTACGGCTCGGGGAATCTGCACTCGGCAGCGAAGGCCTTCGAGCGTGCCGCGCGCGAGTGCGGCCACGACCAGCCGGTCATCGTCACCTCGAATCCCGACGACGTCGCCAAGGCCGATCGCATCGTGCTGCCCGGCGTCGGCGCCTATGCCGACTGCAAGCGCGGTCTCGTCGCGGTGCCGGGCATGATCGATGCGCTCGAAGACAGCGTACGCAAGAAGGGCCGGCCGTTCTTCGGCATTTGCGTCGGCATGCAGTTGCTCGCCGAGCGCGGCCTTGAGTATCAGGTGACGCCGGGGCTCGGCTGGATCGCCGGCGAGGTCGCCAAGATCGCGCCGTCCGATCCGGCACTGAAGATTCCGCACATGGGCTGGAATACGCTCGACCTGAAAACGATGCATCCCCTGCTCGACGAGATCCCGCTCGGGCCGGACGGGCTGCACGCTTATTTCGTGCATTCCTATCACTTCAAGACCGCGCACAAGGACGATCTTGTCGCGCAAACCGACTACGGCGGGCCGCTCACCGCCATCGTCGGCCGCGACAACATCGTCGGCACGCAGTTTCACCCTGAAAAGAGCCAGAAGCTCGGACTGAAACTGATCGCGAATTTTTTGAAATGGACGCCATGATTCTCTTCCCTGCAATCGATCTCAAGGAAGGCCTCGCTGTCCGTCTGGAACAGGGCGACATGGCGCGCGCCACGGTGTTTCATCGCGACCCGGCGGCGCAGGCGCGCGCTTTCGAAGAGCAGGGCTTCCGCTATCTGCATATCGTCGATCTCGACGGTGCCTTCGCCGGCAAGCCGGTGAACGCCGACGCGGTCGATCGTATCCTCGAAACCATCGGCATCCCGGTGCAGTTAGGGGGCGGTGTGCGCGACATGGCGACGGTCGAAGGCTGGCTCGGCAAGGGCGTCGATCGCGTCATCATCGGCACCGCGGCGGTGCGCGATCCGGCCTTCGTCAAGGAAGCGGCGAAGAAGTATCACGGCCGCGTCGCGGTCGGTCTCGACGCGCGAGACGGCAAGGTCGCGGTCGAAGGCTGGGCCGAAACCTCGGAGCTGACTGCGCTCGACATTGCGCGCCGCTTCGAGGACGCCGGCGTTTCCGCCATCATCTATACTGACATTGCCCGCGACGGTCTGCTCAAGGGCATCGACTGGGACGCCACCATCGCGCTCGCCGAATCCATCTCCATTCCGGTGATTGCGTCGGGCGGGCTGGCGTCGATGGACGATATCCGTGCGCTGCTCGAGCCGCGGGCCCGCAAGCTGCAAGGTGCCATTGCCGGCCGTGCCATTTATGACGGCCGGCTCGATGTGGCGGAAGCGCTGAAGATGATCCGCGCGGCAGAGGCGCAACGCTGATGTTCAAGGTCCGCGTCATCCCCTGTCTCGACGTGAAAGACGGCCGAGTCGTCAAGGGTGTCAACTTCGTCAATTTGCGCGATGCCGGCGATCCGGTCGAGGCGGCGGTGGCCTATGACGCCGCCGGCGCCGACGAACTGTGCTTCCTCGACATCACCGCCAGCCACGAGAATCGCGAGACCATTTTCGACGTCGTGACGCGCACGGCGGAAGCCTGCTTCATGCCGCTGACCGTCGGCGGCGGCGTGCGCACGGTTGAAGACATCCGCAAGCTCCTGACCTGCGGCGCCGACAAGGTGTCGATCAACACCGCGGCGGTGAACAACCGCGCTTTCGTCAAGGAAGCGGCCGAGAAGTTCGGCGATCAGTGCATCGTCGTCGCCATCGACGCCAAGCGCGTGTCGAAAGACGGCGAGCCGCCCCGTTGGGAGATCTTCACCCATGGCGGCCGCAAGCCGACCGGGCTCGATGCGATCGATTACGCGCGCGAAGTGGTGTCGTTCGGCGCCGGTGAGATCCTGCTCACTTCCATGGATCGTGACGGCACCCGGTCCGGCTTCGACATCGCGCTGACCCGCGCGGTGGCCGATGCGGTGCCGGTGCCGGTCATCGCCTCCGGCGGCGTCGGCAATCTCGATCACCTGGTGGACGGTATTCGCGGCGGACATGCCACCGCTGTGCTGGCCGCATCGATCTTCCATTTCGGCGAATATTCGGTGCGGCAGGCCAAGGACTACATGGCCAAGGCCGGCCTGCCGATGCGGCTGGATCCGTGATAAGAGGATGAATATGAGCTTCACCCTCGCCGACCTCGAAAAGCGTATCGACGAGCGTTCGCGCGCCGGCGCCGAGCAGTCCTATACGCGCAGCCTCATCGAAAAGGGCCCGGCGCATTGCGCCAAGAAGATGGGCGAGGAGGCGTTCGAAACCGCAATCGCCGCCGTTTCCGAGGACAAAAGCCGACTCATCTCGGAAGCCGCCGATCTTGTTTATCATTTGATGGTGCTGCTGAAGGCGAAGGGCGTATCGCTCGCCGACGTCGAAGCCGAGCTCGACCGGCGCACCGCGCAATCCGGCCACGCCGAAAAGGCGGCACGGCCGAAGGGCTGATCGTTGATGGAACAGCGCATCGAACAAAATCTGTCGCCCTACCGCAGCTTCTCGCGCGCGGAGTGGGCGGCGCTGCGCGAAGACGCGCCGATGACGCTGACCTCGGAAGAGGTCACCCGGCTGCGCTCGCTGCACGACCGCCTCGACATCAAGGAAGTCGAGGATATCTATCTGCCGCTGTCGCGCCTGCTGTCGCTCTATGTCACGGCGACGCAGCGGCTGTTCCGCGCGCAGGAGCGTTTCCTCAACGTCACCGACGAGAAGATGCCGTTCATCATCGGCGTCGCCGGCTCGGTCGCGGTCGGCAAGTCGACCACGGCGCGCGTGCTGCAGGCGCTGCTGGCGCGCTGGCCGAACTCGCCCAAGGTCGATCTCGTCACCACCGACGGCTTCCTCTTTCCGAACGCCGTGCTCGAGCGCGAAGGCCTGATGGAGAAGAAGGGCTTTCCGGAAAGCTATGATCTGGCAACCCTGTTGCGCTTTCTCTCGGACATCAAGGCCGGTCGCCGGCCGGCGCGCGCGCCGATCTATTCGCATCTGATCTACGACGTGGTGCCGAACCAGTGGGTCGAGGTCGATCGGCCGGACATTCTGATCGTCGAAGGCCTCAACGTGCTGCAGACCGGACGGCTGCCGAAGGACGGCAAGGCCATTCCCTTCGTCTCGGACTTCTTCGACTTCTCGGTGTATATCGATGCCGAGGAAGACGTCCTCAAGGGCTGGTATGTCGACCGCTTCCTGACACTGCGCGGCACCTCATTCCGCGATCCGAAGTCCTACTTCCACCGCTATTCCGAACTGTCGGACGATGAGGCGGTCGCGACCGCGGTGTCGATCTGGGAGCGCATCAATCTCGTGAACCTGCACGAGAATATCTTGCCGACGCGGCAGCGCGCCGATCTGATCCTGAAAAAGAGCGCGACGCACAAGATCGAGAAGGTGTCGCTGAGGCGGCTGTAACTCTCCGTCGTCCCGGGCGAGCGTCAGCGAGACCCGGCACCCATACGCCGTGTGCTATCGATAAGATTGTGAGTATGGGTCCCCGCCTTCGCGGGGACGACACTTTGGTTGACCTACGCCGCGCGGCGGCTGGCGTCGAAGTGCTGCATGTAGCGCTGCTTGATCGCGGCCACCGGCAGAACGATCAGCACATCCGTCGTGCCGAATTCATGATCGACCACGGCACCGTCGCCGATATAGGCGCCCAGCCGCAGATAGCCCTTCACCAGCGGCGGCAGCAGCCGCAGGGCTTCCTTCGGGTCGATGGCTTCCTTGGAGATGCGGTTCATCTCGACATAGCGCTCGGGCAGCGCGTGCGCCCGCCATTCTTCCGGCGCGCGGGCGTAGTGGTGCAGGAACGACAGCGGCAGCGCGAGGCGCTTGGGCTCGGTGCCGTCGAGGCTGGCGCAGCCGATCATCACGTCGCAGCGGTTCTGCGTAATGTAGGCGTGGATGCCATGCCACAGCAGCTCAACGGTGCGCTTGTTGCGGTACGGCGCCAGCACGCAGGAGCGGCCGAGTTCGAGAAACTGCAGGCGGCTGTGCCGCGCCACCAGGCCGCCAATGTCGAATTCGCCGGAGGTGTAAAAGCCGCCATGCTCTTCGGCGAGCGCCTGGCGCAACAGCCGATAGGTGCCGACGACGGCAGGGCGGTTGCCCGGCGCGCCTTCGCGCGCGGCGTGGTCGAGCACCAGCAGGTGATCGCAAATGGCGTCGTAGCCGTCGACGTCGCGGCGGGCGAACAGCCGGCCCGGGTTCGGGATGGCGGCGCCTTCCTGATAGAACACGCGGTAGCGCAGCTTCTGTGCCTGGCGCACCTCGGCGGCGGTCTGGGCAAGGCGGACTTCCAGCGAACCCATGCGGCCGAGGCTCTGCGCCGGCCGGTGCGCCCGCGCCGCCCAGGCCTGCAGGCCGCCATAGGCCTGCAGCGACGAGATCAAGCCCGGCGCGGCCGGAACCGCGCGGCGGCGTCCGAACAGGTTACGCGTCTGATTCACGCTGATATCGCGTGCCATAAAAGGGAGCCCTTTGGAGCGTTTCCGGGTTCATTTCCGCGGATAATCGCGGCTTTCACGCCATTTAAGACCTGACGAATCGACGCTCAGCGCGTCCGTGTATCCCTACACCATGGCAGGGATACGGAATTATGACACGTTGGGGAAGCCCAATCAGGCGGCAATCGAGGGCGGTCCCGCAACCCTGCTGAGCTCGTCACGCAGCCGCTCGCGGTCAAGGGGCTTGGTCAGCATGGCGTCCATGCCGGCCGCCAGACAGGCGGCGCGGTCTTCGGCGTAGGCGTTGGCGGTCAAGGCAACGATGCGCGTCGGGTGGACGCTGTCGGGATCGGCCTCTCTGATCTCGGCTTCGCGGGCGCGGATGCGGCGGGTGGCTTCGAGACCATCCATGCCCGGCATCTGAACATCCATCATGACGAGGTCGAACGGCGCGCCGGCCTCCAGCGCACTGCTCCAGGCCAGCACGGCGCCGCCGCCCTCGCCGACGACGGTCACGCGGTGGCCGAAGCGCGTCAGCAGCGCCTGCGTCAACATAACGTTGATCGGGTTGTCCTCGGCGAGCAGGACGGACAGCGCCGTGCCCGGCGCCGGCGCGGCCTCAGCCGCGTCGGTCGCGGTTTCGGCGGCCTTGTCCGCTTCGAAGGTATCCCGATCGGCAAACCGCGCCGCCAGCGAGGCCGCGCGCACCGGCTTGACCAGATAGCCAGTGAAGCCGGCCTGCTTCAGCGCCGGCAGGTCCGAACGCTCGCCGGGATTGATCATGGCGATGCGGTGCGTGATCGCGGCAAACGAAGCGTCGGCTGCGATGACGGGTGCGACGAGCGGCGCATCGATCAACAAGGCATCGAAAGGCTCGGTCTGCAAATGACGCGCGGCGTCCTGCGGCTCGCCGATCTCGATTTGCGTCGCCGCGCCCCAGGCATCGAGGCGGCGTGCCAGGATTTCGGCGGCGGTCTGCGTGCCCGACACGATGAGTACCGATTGCCCGGACAGATCGGGCGGCGCGAACGCACGCTCGGCGTCGTCAGCCGGCGGCAGGACAACGGTGAAAGCGAATGTCGCGCCCTGGCCCGGCGCGCTGTCCAGCGTGATCGAGCCGTTCATGCCCTCGACGATGCGCTTGGAAATGGCGAGCCCAAGTCCGGTGCCGCCGAACTGACGAGTCGATGAGGTATCGGCCTGCTCGAAGTCGCGGAAGATGCGCGCCTGATCTTCCGGCGCGAGGCCGATGCCCGTGTCGCGCACGCTGAAGCGGACGGCATGATCGCCGTCACCGCCTGCCGGTTCGACGATGACGGTAACGCCGCCGCGCGCGGTGAACTTGACGGCGTTCCCGGCAAGATTGAGCAGGACCTGGCGCAGCCGCGCGGCATCGCCGACGACAATCGGCGGCAGCCGCTCATCGACGAAGGAGCTGATGTCGATGCCTTTGCCCTGGGCGCGCGGCGCGAGCAGTTCGATCGCTTCCTCGACCAGCGGCAACAGCGCGAAGGGTTGCGGGTCGAGCGCGAGTTTGCCGGCCTCGATCTTGGACAGATCGAGCAATTCCTCGATCAGCGCCAGCAATGTCGCGCCGGAGTTCTTGGCAGCCTTTGCGTAATTGAGTTGTTCTGGCGTCAGCTCCGTGTCGAGCAGCAGATCGGTCATGCCGATGAGGCCGTTGAGCGGTGTGCGGATCTCGTGACTGACGGTGGCGAGAAAGCGCGACTTTGCCTGGTTCGCGGTTTCGGCGAGGCTGCGTGCTTCGACGCGATCGGTGACGTCGCGGCCGACGCTCTGGATCTCGTTGCCATGGTCGCCGCGCACGGTGACTTCGCGCCAGGCGATCCAGCGGGCGCCATCCTCCGCGCCGATTTGCTGGTCATGCGCACGCGTGCCGTCCGGCAGCACCGCGATGTCACCCTGCGCCAGCACCGCCAGTGTTGCGGCGCGACCGAGAAGATCGGCGCGGTCGTGCCCGGCGAGCCGGCAATAGGCGTCGTTGACGTAAGTGAGATGCCCCGCGGCGTCGCGGCGCACGATGAGATCGCCCTGCGCTTCAAGCAGGCCGCGGGCACGCACTTCGGACTCGCGCAGCTCCCAATTGCGATCCGACAATTCCTCGATGCGCATTTCGAACCCGCGGCGTGCATCCATGGCGGCGCGGCGTTGCATCAACAGCCAGGCGATCACTCCGCAGGCGATGGCGAACAAGGCCGCGGCGCCGAGTGCGAAGGCATGCGGATCGTAGTTGGAACTGGATGCCTGGATGCCGGCGTAAAAACCGAACGCGCCGGAAATGACCGACAAGGTGATGACGGCCGAGCGGCCGAACAGGATCAGCGCGGCGATGTTGCGCGAATGCGGCTGCGGCTGGCGTGAACGTTCCGACATGACGGACGTTGTGCGCGCCAAGTCTTGCCATTCGATGGCAGTAAAGCCGTGCGGCACGGCCGATATTGGGACGTAGTGAAAGCGGCGTTAAGTACGACCGGTCGTTGGAGTTGTTTATAAAGCGCCCGGTATCGCATGCGCTTGCGCCGAAAAGGCCCGCATTTATCGCATGATTTGCAAGTCTTAAGGCTCACAACCGCAAACTTGAATGCTTCCTTAGCAAATAACTGTCACTTTGTGTGTAATAGGAATTGGTAACCAAATAAGCGCGTGGCGGGTCGCCATGGCGCTTCGAACCGAAAGGGCGGACGTCATGGCGCAAGCAATCAGCAGCGGAGCGCGTCGGCGCAGTATCAAGTCGATGGCCACCTTGCTGGTCTTCGGCGCGACGATGGCGGCCGGCATCGGGATTGCCGTCGCCATTAGTGCCTATTCCATGACCAAGATTCGGATCGGCGGCGTCACTTACGACCGCATCGTGCAGACCAAGGATCTGGTTGCCGACATCCTGCCGCCGCCGCTCTACATCATCGAAGCCTATCTCGAAGCAACGCGCGCCGCGCATTTCGAGACGCCGGTCGCTGACGTCAAGAAGCGGATGGCCGACCTGCGCAAGGATTACGACACACGCCGTGCCTATTGGCAGGCCTCAAATCTCGACGGCGATATCCGCAACAAGCTGACCGAAGTATCACACGCGCATGTCGCGAAATTCTGGGCGGCGTTCGACAGCAAGCTTCTCCCGGCGCTGGAGAAGCAGGATGTGGCGGCGGCGAAAACCGCCTAC
>JAHCKF010000319.1 GCA_026125925.1 Pseudolabrys sp. | reverse complement strand
TGCACGCCTCGAACGGCATCCTGTTCAACCACGAAGGGCCGACGCGCGGCGAGACCTTCGTCACGCGCAAGATCAGCCGCGCCGTGGCCGCGATCGAACTGAAGCAGCAGGCCAAGCTCTATCTCGGCAATCTCGACGCCCGGCGCGACTGGGGCCATGCGCGCGATTATGTCGAGGGCATGTGGCTGATGCTGCAACAGCCGGCGCCGGGCGATTACGTGCTGGCGACCGGCGAAGATCATTCGGTGCGTGAATTCGCCGAGCAGGCCTTTGCCTGCGTCGGCCGCCGCATCGTCTGGCACGGGCAGGGCGCGGACGAACGCGGCATCGATGCCAGGAGCGGCGAGGTTCTCGTCGAAATAGACCCGCGCTACTATCGGCCGACCGAGGTCGCGCATCTGGTCGGCGATCCGTCCAAGGCGCGCCGCATGCTCGGCTGGACGCATCGCACCGGTTTTGCCGATCTTGTCCGCGAGATGGTGGCGCGCGACCTCGAGGATCTGCGCACCGCGCTGAGCGGGAAGGCCCGATAATGCCGCCGCTCCTGTATGACCTGCGCGGCAAGCGCGTCTTCGTCGCCGGGCACGGCGGCATGGCGGGCGCGGCGATTATGCGGCGCCTCCGGTCGGAAGACTGCGAATTGCTCACTGCAACGCGTGGCGAACTCGATCTAACGCAGCAAGCGCCGACCGAAGAGTGGTTCCTCACCAAGCGTCCAGATGCGGTGTTTCTCGCCGCCGGCCGCGTCGGCGGAATCCACGCCAACGCCAGCTATCCGGCGGATTTCATCGTCGACAACACCGCCATCGCCCTCAACGTCATGCGTGCCGCGGTGAAGGTCAAGGTGAGCAAACTCCTGTATCTCGGGTCGAGCTGCATCTATCCGCGGTCGGCTCGTCAGCCGATCACGGAGGACCAGTTGTTAGCTGGCTCACTCGAGCCGACCAACGAGTGGTACGCCGTCGCAAAGATCGCCGGCATCAGGATGGCGCAAGCCTGGCGCCGGCAGCACAACGCCGATTTCATCTCCGTCATCCCGACCAATCTGTATGGAGCGGGCGACAACTATCACCCCGAGAATAGTCACGTGACGGCGGCGCTGATCCGGCGCTTCCACGAGGCAAAGGTGCATGGTGCGCCGGACGTCGTGGTCTGGGGCAGCGGCGCGCCGCTGCGCGAGTTTCTCGCCGCCGACGATCTTGGCGATGCCTGCGCCTTCGTGATGAAACACTATTCCGACGAAACGCCGATCAATATCGGCAGCGGCGAGGAACTGTCGATCGCGCAACTCGCGAGTCTGGTCCGCGACGTTGTCGGCTATGGCGGCCGCATCGTCTTCGACCGGAATCGACCTGACGGCGTGCCGCGCAAGCGGGTCGATTCGTCTCGTCTGGGCGCGCTCGGCTGGCATCCGCGCATCGCGCTGGCCGACGGACTGCGAACCGCCTATGCCGATTTCACGGCGCAAAGCGGCGCTTTGCGCCAGCGTTAGGGCGGCTTTTCCCCCTGTAACGCACTGAATCAAAACGTGTTCACCGCATTTCACAGGCGCGGTCGCCAGTCTCAGGGCAGCGTGCTAGGGGACCCCGGGGTCAAGATACCGGCTGGGGACCAGCATTCGGAATGTCACAGGCTAACAACAATTCGCGGCCGTTACGCGTCGGAGTCATCGGCGTCGGCGTCATGGGCAGTAACCATGCCCGCGTCTTTGCCGGCTTGCCGGGCATACAGCTTGTTGCGGTCGCCGATCCGGACGCCAAGCAGGCAGACTTCGTCGCCCGCACGCTGAACTGCGCGGCGGTGCCGGACATCGCCGGTCTCCTCGATCTCGGCGTCGACGCCATCACCATCGCCGCGCCGACCCACCTGCATCGCGAGATTTCGCTCGCCGCCATCGCCCGCGGCGTTCATGTGCTGGTCGAGAAGCCGATCGCCTCGACCGTCGAGGAGGGGCGCGAGATCATCCAGGCGGCGCGCCAGGCCGGCGTGACCCTGATGGTCGGCCATGTCGAACGCTTCAATCCCGCGGTCGAAGCGATCAAGGAAGCGATCCGCAACGAGGACATCCTCTCCATCGCCATCACGCGCGTCGGCCCGTTCCCGCCGCGCATGTCGAATGTCGGCGTCGTCATCGACCTCGCCGTGCACGACATCGACCTCATCCGCTGGTTCACCGACAGCGACATCATCGAAGTGCAGCCGCAGGTCTCGAGCGCGATCGCCGAGCGCGAGGACATCGCACTCCTGCAGTTCCGTACTGCGTCGGGCGTGCTGGCGCATATCAACACCAATTGGATCACGCCGTTCAAGGCGCGCAACGTCACGGTGGCGACGCGCCACAAATACGTGATGGGCGACCTGCTGACGCGGCAGGTCACCGAATGCTTCGGCTTCCAGCCCGACGGCAGCTATTCGATGCGCCACCTCTCGGTCGGCCATGCCGAACCGCTGCGCGCCGAGTTGCTGGCGTTCCTGCAGGCGATCCGCGGCGGCTCCGCGCCGGCCGTCACCGGCGAGCAGGCGGTCGCCAGCCTCGAAATCGCCATCCAGTGCCTGACCTCGAACAGGCGCGCCGTGTCGCCCTCGCGCGCCAAGGCGCCGAGCGCTGCGGCGGTCTAACCCGTTCTCACGCAATCCGGTTTTTGACTGATGAACCTTCGCACCGAGCTGCCCATGATTCCCTTCATCGATCTCGCCGCGCAGCGCCGCCGTCTCGGCCCGGCGATCGACGAGGCGGTCGCGAGGGTGCTCAATCATTGCCAGTTCATCCTTGGCCCGGAAGTCCGCGCCTTTGAGGCGGAGCTGGCCGCGTTCTGCGGCGCCAAACACGCCGTCACCTGCGCCAGCGGCACCGACGCGCTGGTGCTGGCCTTGCGCGCTTTCGGTATCGGTCCCGGCGACGCCGTGATCTGCCCGTCCTTCACCTTCTGCGCGACGGCGGAAGTCGCGGTGCTGGTCGGCGCCACGCCGGTGTTCGTGGACATCGATCCGGTGTCGTTCAACATCGACCCGGCGCATATCGCCGGCGCCGTGGAGACAGCGCACGAACTGGGCCTGACGCCGAAGGTGGTGATCCCGGTCGATCTGTTCGGCCTTTCCGCCGATCACGGCGCCATCGCGGCAGCGGCCAAGGCGCACGACCTGCTCGTGCTCGACGACGCCGCCCAGGGCTTCGGCGCGACCTACAACAACCGCCGCATCGGTACCTTCGGCCACGCCACGGCGACCAGCTTTTTCCCCGCCAAGCCGCTCGGCTGTTACGGCGACGGCGGCGCGGTGATGACCGACGACGACAAGCTCGCCGATCTGATGCGCAGCATCCGCATGCACGGCCACGGCAGCGACCGCTACGACAATGTCCGTATCGGTCTCGCCTCGCGCCTCGATACCGTGCAGGCCGCGGTGCTCAGCGAGAAGCTCCGGATTTTCCCCGAAGAGATCGAAGCTCGCGACCGCGTCGCGCGGCGCTACGCTGACGGCCTGCGTGATGTTGTCACGGTGCCGACAGTACCGGCCGGCATGAGCTCGGTGTGGGCGCAATATACGATCCGGCTCAAGCCCGGCATGCGCGACGGCTTTGCGGCCGCGCTCAAGGCGGAGGGCGTACCGACTGCGATTTACTATCCAATTCCGTTGCACCGGCAGCAGGCCTATAAGCAGTTTCCGGTCGGCAAGGGCGGCGTTGCCGTCAGTGAGGCGATGGCGCATGAGGTCATCAGCCTGCCGATGCACGCCTATCTCGACGAAGCGACGCAGGACCGCGTGATTGACAGTGTGCGGCGCGCAGTGGCGCGCTGACGCTCCGACGGTTATTATCGATTGATTGTGGCAGGCCGCCCCGCTTGGGCGGCCCTTTACTGAATCCGAGCAGAGGAAGCGACCGGGCCGATGGGCTGGCGTGATTCGAATATTCGCCTGCGTCGTCTCGAGGCCGAGGCGATCCATATCCTGCGCGAAACGGCCGCCGAATTCGCCAATCCGGTGATGCTGTATTCGATTGGCAAGGATTCGAGCGCGATGCTGCACCTCGCGCTGAAGGCCTTCGCGCCGGCCAAGCCGCCGTTCCCGCTGCTCCATGTCGATACGACCTGGAAATTCCGCGAGATGATCGCCTTCCGCGATGACATCGTCGCCAGGCTCGGTCTCAAGCTCCTCGTCCATATCAACGAGGAGGGCGTGCGCCGCGGCATCTCGCCGGTGGCTTCCGGCTCGTCGCTTCATACGCAGGTGATGAAGACCGAAGCGCTGCGCCAGGCGATGGAGAAATACGGCT
>JAHCKF010000318.1 GCA_026125925.1 Pseudolabrys sp. | reverse complement strand
ATCCAGAAGTGCCAGTTGACGAGCTTGAGCGAGTACAGCCGGCGGTTCCACAGCCACGGCACCAGGCAGTAGATGGCGCCGAAGGAGATGTAGGCGACCCAGCCGAGCGCGCCGGAGTGGACGTGGCCGATGGTCCAGTCGGTGTAGTGCGACAGCGAATTGACGATCTTCACCGACATCATCGGCCCTTCGAAGGTCGACATGCCGTAGAACGCCACCGACACCACCATCATGCGCAGCACCGGATCGGTGCGCAGTTTGTCCCAGGCGCCGGACAGCGTCATGATGCCGTTGATCATGCCGCCCCATGACGGCATCCACAGGATGATCGAGAACGTCATGCCGAGCGTTTGCGCCCAGTCGGGCAGCGCCGTGTAATGCAGATGGTGCGGGCCGGCCCAGATGTAGAGGAAGATCAGTGCCCAGAAGTGGATGATGGACAGCCGATAGGAATAGACCGGCCGTTCCGCCCGCTTCGGGATGAAGTAGTACATGATGGCGAGGAAGCCCGCGGTGAGGAAGAATCCGACCGCGTTGTGGCCGTACCACCACTGCACCATCGCATCCTGCACGCCGGACCAGAGGATGTAGGACTTCGGCGAGAAGATCGACACCGGCACGGTGGCGTTATTGCCGAGATGCAGCACGGCGATGGTGAGGATGAAGGCGAGATAGAACCAGTTGGCGACGTAAATGTGCGGCTCGGTGCGCCGCATGATGGTCGCGAGAAACACCAGGAAGTACGTGACCCAGACGACGGTCAGGAACAGGTCGGCATACCACTCCGGCTCCGCATATTCCTTCGACTGGGTGATACCGAGCAGATAGCCGGTGCCGGCGATGACGATGAAGAAGTTGTAGCCGAGCACGACGAACCACGGCGCCAGATCGCCGGCCAGCCGCGCGCGGCAGGTACGCTGCACGACGTAGAACGACGTCGCGATCAGCACGTTGCCGCCGAAGGCGAAGATCACCGCCGAGGTGTGCAGCGGACGCAATCGGCCGAAATTGATCCACTGCGCGAAATTCAAGCCCGGGAACGCCAGCTCGAGCGCGATGTAGAGGCCGACGACGAAACCGGCGATGCCCCAGAACACTCCGGCGATGGTCGCGAATTTGACCGGCCCCATATTGTAGTTGGGACGGCCGTCGGCATTGACCAGCGCCGGCCGCTCCGCCGGCCGTTCGAAGTAGCGATTGAAGATGGCGAACACCGCGGCGATGCTGGCGGCGGTGAAGAGATAGGCGTGGAAGGCGTATTCGGGCGTATAGGCCTTGGCGGCGATCACGATCGACAGGATCGCCAGACCGATCAGCGTCAGCGACAGGCCGCCTTCGCCAATAGTCATGTTTTTCTGGGGAGCAAGCGCGTTCGCCATGGGGGTGATTCCGTTCGAGAAATGGCCGCGGAGAGGTGAGAAAGCCCGCGGCGCAATATCCTCGACCGGCCACCCGCCAACCTTGATTCATGTCAAGTGAACGGCGCCGACGTACAACTGCACCGTGGAGAAACCGGATGGCGGCGGTATCACAGACGCGAAGGCCATATCGAAACTTTGCAATTGCATGCCTGTGAATGCGTCCGGTAACAGGCTGCTAAAATCTGTGACATATCCGCAGCATGCGGAACGAATTTAAATGGATTGATCTAAGTCAAGTTTACACGCGCACCCCACCTGTTGAATCGATTGCGATGGCGGACTCGAGCATCCGCATTTCTCAACGGGGTATCAGGGGACAATCATGAAGTTGCGTGGAATTGCGCCGGCGCTTGTGGCGGCGCTTATTGGTCTTGCGGCCTCGCCTGCCGTAGCGGCCGACATGCCGGCAAAGCCGGTGTACAAGGCGCCAGTCGCCGACATGTTCAATCCGTGGATGATCCGCCTGCGCGCGCTGGGCGTCGTCACCCGCAATTCCGGCTCCGTCGACCAGGTGGCGGGCTCCGGCCTCACGACCAACGACGCGATCGTGCCCGAGCTGGACATCACCTACTTCTTCACCCGCAACTTCGCCGCCGAACTCATCCTCGGCGTGACCAAGCATCACGTCACCGGCACCGGTGTGGCCGCCACCAACGGCCTCGACGTCGGCAAGGCCTGGCTGCTGCCGCCGACCCTGACCTTCCAGTATCACTTCACCAATTTCGGCGCCTTCAAGCCATATATCGGCGCCGGCGTGAACTACACCGTGTTCTTCAGCCAGACCGCCGGCAACACGCCGAACGGCGCCGGCGTCATCATCACCCGCAGCCACCTGCACAATTCATGGTCGCCCGCCCTGCAGGTCGGCTTCGACTACATGATCGACCGGCACTGGGGCATCAACGTCGATGTCAAAAAGCTATGGCTGCGGCCGAGCTGGGATGGCGACAGCAATGTCGGCCCGCTGACCGGCAAGGTGAACCTCGATCCGTGGCTGATCGGCGCCGGTGTCACCTACAAGTTCTAGTTCGAAGAGATCGTGCGGGGGTCCTCCCCAACGATGCCAACTAAAACCCCGGCTCGCGCCGGGGTTCTTTTTTTCTCAGACCTGCTTCAGGCAATCAGTTGCGCCAGCCGTGCCAGCCCCACCGCCGCGGCCCCCGCGAGTTGAGGGTCGCCTTCTGCTCGTCGGTGAGCGTGGCGTAGAAGGCGTCGAAGGCCGGGCGCACCGTCTTCAGCGCGGTGAGCATGGCTTCCATCCGCTTCTCCATCAGTTCGAGCCGCGCCGGCGCACTGGCCGGAAACTCCTTCGGGCAGGCATCGGTCACGACCTGCGCCGCCTTGGTCGAGGCAGCCTGCAAATCGTCGAGCGCCTTGCGCTGATTTTCGGTCGGCTTCACCAGCCGCTCGATACGGTCCTTGCGCCATTCGGCGAGACCGGCGCTCTGCGGCGAGCACATCCAGCCCATGCCGCGACCGCCGCCGAAGCCCATCATGCCGGGGCCCATCATCATGCCCGGGCCCCAGCCGGGTCCGGGACCTGTGCCAGGACCTGCGCCAGGACCTGCGCCAGGACCGGGACCGGCCGGCTGCGCCAGCGCCGCCGGCGTTGCGAGGCTGGCGATCAACAGCGTGGTGGCGATCGCGTGACTGAGTTTCATGGCCTTACCTCCTTTAAATCGCGGTGCGCCGTACGCCGCGGCATCAGAAGAAAATCGAGCTACGGCGCAAATTCCCGCTCGACGTCGCCTATCGTGATCTCGGGTTTCAGCGGCGGCGCGATCGAGGCGCGATCGCCGCGATAGAGCACCCCGAGGCTGAAGCCATCGTCGCCGAGCACCAGCGCGGTGGCCGCCGCGCGGTCCTGTTCGACGGAGAGTGTCGAAGTCCGCACCATCTTCTTCCACTCGCGCTGTTCAGGGCGGAAAGTGATGCAGGGGCTGAGTACTTCGATGAAGGCAAAGCCGGGCCACTTCAGACCATCGGCGATGAGGTCGGCGAGCCCGTTCGGATCGCCGGAAAAGCCGCGCGCGACATAGTTGGCGCCGGCGGCAATCGCCACCGCAAGCGGATTGAACGGCCGCAGGCCGATGCCGCCGGGTGCAATGTCCGAATCCCAATCCGGCTCGGTGGTCGGCGACGGCTGGCCCTTGGTCATGCCGTAGACGCGATTGTCCATGACGACGTAGAGCATGTCGGGATTGCGCCGGCAGGCATGGATGAAATGGTTGCCGCCGATCGAATAGCCGTCACCATCGCCGCCGACGACGATGACCTCGAGATCCGGCCGCGCCAGCTTAAGGCCGGTGCCGGCGGCGAGCGCGCGGCCGTGCACGCCGTGGAAGCCGTAAGTGCTCATGTAGCCGGGCAGGCGCGACGAGCAGCCGATGCCGGAGACCAGCACGACCTCATGCGGCGGCCGGCCGTAACCGGCGAGCGCGCGCTCGAGCGCGGCGAGCACGCCGAAGTCGCCGCAGCCGGGACACCACACCGGATGCGCGCCGGACGAAAAGTCCTTCGCCGTGTAGACGCAGTGGGGAGAATCGGCGGTTTGCGTGACGAGCGTGTCGGTCATGTGGCTGCCTCTCGTCGATATGCTGGGCCTCTACATGTCGTCGCCGCGCATAGCCGTTCAAAGAACGGCGTTCTTCCAGAACGCCTATAAGCGGGGACCCATATCCCCTGACCTATCGAGACGCTGCGGCGTATGGGTCCCCGCCTTCGCGGGGACGACGGATGGTCAGGCCACATAATTCACGATCTCCGACGGGCGGAACGGCAGCGGCCCCGGTCGCGCCACGCTTTCGGCGTCCACCGGCACGGCCCTGTGGCCGAGCAGGTGGCGATAGAGCTGGCCGGA
>JAHCKF010000317.1 GCA_026125925.1 Pseudolabrys sp. | reverse complement strand
TCAGCACCGTCATGGTCCAGAACAAGGCCGTCGTTTTCGGCAGACGGTGGGAGCCGATCATGCCGAAGACAATGACGATGCCGCTGGCGATGGCGATCAGTGAAATAATGACGTGAAGGATCGTGAATGCCGGGACCGACAGACCGATGATCATGGATGGATGCCCCTTACCCGAAATCCATCCGATGCTACTTGGCTACCGGACGTTTCGTCCAGCGGTACCGCCGCGACTTATTTCCCCGTTGGGCCAAAGCGCTCGGTCTTGATCAGCTTCGGGCTGTGGCCGAGCTCGCGCAATGTAAAGGCGACCGTCTCGACCAGCGGCGTCGGACCGCAGATAAAGATGCGCGGTATCCGATCGGGGGCGATGCCTTGGTCGGCGAGCATCATCGCGTCGATACGGCGAGCGAGGCCGGTCCAGCCGGCCGGCGCACCGCGCGTCAGAGTATGGGCCACGGTGAGGCCATCGCCCCGCCCGGCCAGTTGCTCCAGTTCGGCGCGGTAGATGATGTCCTCAAAGCTGCGCGACGAGAAAAGGAGCCGCGCCGGCTGGGTCGCTCCTTTGGCGGCGCGTTCGCGCAGCATCGCCATCAGCGGCACAACGCCGGAGCCGCCGCCAACCAGAAACAGCGGGCCCTCTAGGTCGGGGGTCCAGACGAAATAGCCGCCGATCGGTCCGCGCAATTCGAACTGATCGCCGACACGCGCTTCACCGGCGAGATAGGAAGACACCTCGCCGTCGGGGAGCATCTCCACCGTGAGCGTGATCGTATCGGCCGCCGGAGCGGAGGCGATCGAGTAACTGCGCTGCGCCTGGTAGCCGTCCGGCGCGGTGAGCCTGACATCGACGTGCTGGCCGGCGCGATGCCCGGGCCAGCCCGGCACGTCGAGTTTGAGGCTGCGCACGCGTGGCGTCTCAATGATCACCTCGCGCACGGTGGCGGTGAGCCATTGTTTCTTCGGTGGGGCGGTTTCAAGCAATCCCATGACGCCGCCAGTATATGGATGTGTCATGGCCGGGCTTGACCCGGCCATCTCGCTTAGGCGGGCACGGTGCGTCCCCAAGCGGGATCACCGGGTCAAGCCCGGTGATGACAGAAGGAACTGTGAGGCGACGCCGATCAATCCCCGTCATAACGCTGCTCGCGCCACGGGTCGCCATAGATGTGATAGCCGTTCTCTTCCCAGAAGCCCGGCACTTCCGGATCGACGAACTGCAGCTTCTGCACCCACTTGGCGCTCTTCCAGAAATAAAGATGCGGTACCAACAGCCGCGCCGGCCCGCCATGCTCGGGATGCAGCGCATCGCCGTCATATTCCCATGCGATCATCGCCTTGCCGTCGAGCAGGTCTTCGGCCGGAATGTTGGTGGTGTAGCCACCATCGCAATGCGCCAGCACAAAAGGCTGCGGCGGCTCGGTGAGACCCGCGGCCTCGAGCAGCGCATCGATCGACACGCCGCGCCATTGGGTGTCGAGCTTCGACCAGGTCGTCACGCAATGGATATCGACGGTGAGGTCGGTTTGCGGCAGCGCCAGGAATTGCTGCCACGTCCATTCGGCGAGCGGCGTATCGCCGTCATCGAGCGACAAGCGCCAGTTCGCCAGATCGACCGGCGGCGTCGGCCCGGCCGACAGCACCGGGAAATCCTCGACCAGGTGCTGACCAGGCGGAATACGGGCATCGCGCGCGGCGCCGCCGCGTCCGCGAAAGCCGCGTGAAATGGGAGGTTCGCTCATGCCGGATCTCCGTCGTCGTACCGCCCCCGACTGTGGCCCTTGCCGGTGACCGAGGCAATACAGCAAAGGTTTGCCGCGACGATACTTTTGACGATGCACCGTTTCGTCGCCATATGAACCGGCAGACACTGCCGTCCGGTTCCGGGAGAGACAACGATGCGCGAGGTCCAATTCGAGTTCGGACGCAATGGCTCGCCGCCCGCGCAAGCGGACGGCCGGCTCGATGCACCGGCCTTTCACCGCAATGGCGAACCGATCTGGGACGCGATCAAGGATGTGCTCGCCGCCACGTCGGGTTCCGTGCTGGAAATCGGCAGCGGCACCGGCCAGCACATTGTGACGTATGCGGCGCGCTGCCCGCATCTCACCTTCTGGCCGAGCGACATCGTGGAGTCGCACCGCATCTCGATCGAGGCGTACCGGCGCGCGGCGGCGCTCCCCAATCTGCGCGCTCCGCAGAGCATCGACCTGATGCAGCCGGACTGGGACTGGCAGCATTCGAAAGACGACGACGCGCTTGGCGCCATTCTCTGCTTCAATGTCATTCACATTGCGCCGTGGGCGGTCGCCCAGAATCTGCTCCGGGGCGCCGGCCGTCATCTGACGAGCGGCGGCCATCTCCTGATGTACGGTCCCTACAAGCGGGGCGGCGCCCACACCGCGCCGAGCAACGAGACTTTCGATACCTCTTTGCGTGGGCGCAACCCCGACTGGGGCGTTCGCAATCTGGAAGACGTCGCCGATATTGCGGCGCAGAACGGTTTGGCGCTGATCAAAACCGTCGAGATGCCGGCCAACAATCTGGCGCTGGCGTTCGAACGCCGCTAGAACGCGACGAACAAACGCGAGGCTTCGATGACCGACACCAAATTACCGCCCGAGCCGATCATGGACATCGCCCATCTCGGTCATCTCGAATTGCTGACGCCGAAGTTCGACGCCAGCGTGCGCTTCTTCACCGAGGTGTTCGGCCTGACCATTTCCGCGGAGAAAGGCGACAGCGTCTATCTGCGCGCCTATGACGACTATGAGCGCTATTCGCTCAAGCTCACCGCATCCGACACCAACGGCATGAAGCATGTCGCCTATCGCACGCGCTCGCCGCAGGCGCTGGAGCGGCGCGCGGCGGCGCTCAAGGGCACGCCGTTCGAGATCGGCTGGAGCGACGGCGACATCGGCCACGGCAAGACCTTCATATGCAAGGACCCCGACGGCCACGTCATCGAGCTCTATTACGACACCGAATGGTACGAGGCGCCGCCGGCGCTGAAGCCGGCGCTGAAGAACCAGGCGCAACGCTTCCCGGCGCGCGGCATCAATCCGCGCCGCATCGACCACTGGAACGGCCTGGCGGTGAACATCTCGGAGTGCCGGCAGTTTTTCGAGACCTATCTCGGCTTCCGCCTGACCGAGCGTATCGTGCTCAATGACGGCAGCGAGGCCGGCATCTGGCTGACCGCGACCAACAAGTCCTACGACTTCGCCTATACGCGCGACCACACCGGCGTGCCGGGGCGCTTCCATCACATCACCTACGCGCTGAACTCGCGCGAGGAGATTCTGCTCGCCGCCGACGTGTTTCTCGAGAACGGCGTGCCGATCGAAACCGGCCCGCACAAGCACGCGGTGCAGCAGACATTCTTTCTCTATGTTTACGAGCCCGGCGGCAACCGCGTCGAGGTGGCCAATGCCGGCGCGCGGCTGGTGCTGGCGCCGGACTGGAAGCCGATCACCTGGACCGAGGAAGAGCGCAAGAAGGGCCAGGCCTGGGGCCTCAAGACCATCGAGAGCTTCCACACCAACGGCATGCCGCCGGTGCCGCATAAGTAGCGGAGCTGCCGCGCGTTCGCGAGCGTTATACTCACCGCACGAAGTGAGTATAACGCCGCCATGAAGAACATCCCCACCGTTCCCCTGCCCTCCGGCCGCGCCATGCCTAGCTTCGGCGTCGGCACCTGGCGCATGGGCGAGAGCGCGCGCGAACGCGCCGCCGAAGTCGAGGCCGTGCGTGCCGCCATCGAGCGCGGCGTCACGCTGATCGACACCGCCGAGATGTATGGCGACGGCGAAGCAGAAAGCATCGTCGCCGATGCGATGGGGCGTCGGCGCGACGGCCTGTTCCTTGTCAGCAAGGTGCTGCCTTCCAACTCGTCGAAGCGCGGCACCATCGCCGCCTGCGAGCGCAGCCTGAAACGGCTGAAGACCGACCGCCTCGATCTTTATCTGCTGCACTGGCGCGGCGGCCCGGCGCTGAGCGAAACGCTCGACGCCTTCGCCGAACTCAAGGCCGCCGGCAAGATCCTCGATTGGGGCGTCAGCAATTTCGACATCGACGACATGCGCGAACTTGCGGCGCTCGACACGGGCAAGGAATGCGCGACCAACCAGGTGCTGTACAACCTGACGCGGCGCGGCATCGAGTTCGACCTGATGCCGTTCTGCGCCAATCGCGGCATTTCCGTCATGGCTTATTCGCCGCTCGAGCAGGCGCGCATGCTGCGCGATCCGGCGCTCAATGAGGTCGCCAGGCGCCATGGCGCGACGCCGGCGCGGGTCGCGCTTGCCTGGCTGTTGCGGCA
>JAHCKF010000316.1 GCA_026125925.1 Pseudolabrys sp. | reverse complement strand
ACGGTCACCGCGCTGGAAGGACAGCAACTGACCTGGGTGAGACCGAACAGACTGCGCGACTACGAGATGCCGCCGGCGGACGTCCCGCTGATTTCGCACCTGATGGCCTTGCTCTGACGGAACGTCACAGACTTCTCGCAGGAGGCGGGGATATGAAGAGCAAGAACAGCGACAGGACGTTGCGCGCTTTCGTGAACGACCAGAGCGGCGCCACCGCCATCGAATACAGCCTGATCGCCGCCGGCATCGCGGCCGCGATCATCGCCACGGTGACGAGCCTCGGCACCTCGACCAACGCGATGTGGCAGACCATCTCCGACGCCATCAACTGACGGCGCGATCAAGTCTCGCCCGGTTTCTCTCCCGTCGATATCTCCTTCGTGCCGAGCACATCGGCGAGGCGGCGCGTCGCTGAGCCGGGCTTGAGCGGCTTCTGCTGGCTTTCATGCGGCGCCCAGCCGGTGAGCCAGACGATCTCGAAGGTCGCGCGCACGCGGCCGTCGGCATCGGCGAAGCGCTGCGCATAGATCTCCAGCATCCGCCGCAAGGTCGCGCGCTTGAGCGGCGCGCGCCGCCGCTCGACCAGAATGTTGGTCGCGGCCATGGCGCGCAGGTCGCGCATCAGCGCAATCGGCGAGCCGTAGCGCACCACGACGCGATCGGAATCGACCACCGGCAGCGCAAATCCGGCGCGCTGCAGCAGCGAGCCGAGGTCGCGGATATCGGCAAAGGGCGCGACGCGCGGCGAGATGCCGCCCTCCACCTCGCTTTCGGCTTCGGCAAACGCTTCGCGCAACTCGCTCAAACTGTCGCCGCCGATCATCGCCGCGAGCAGCAGGCCGTCGGCCTTGAGCGCACGGCGGATCTGGATCAGCGCGCCCGGCAGGTCGTTGACGAATTGCAGCGCCAGGCCGGAGACGACGAGATCGAGCGAGGCCTCGGCAAACCGCTTGTTCTGCGGACCGGCCATCACCTCGAGCCCGGCCTCGCTGACGATCGTCGCGCGCTCCAGCGCGCCGACCTTGCCGCCCGCGATCAGGACATCGCGCAGCCTATCGGTCGGCGTGTCGAGATCGGCGGCGCGCTCGAACGTACGCAGCACCACCGACAGCCGCTCGGCCATCTCCTCGGCCACGCGCTCGATGAGGAACGTCGCCGGCCCGAGCGCCCGCGCGCGCTGGCGGCGCATCGGCAGCAAGGTACGGTCGAAGATGGTCGGGCCTGTGGTCATCTGTTAGCCTCCTCAGCATGAACGAGCTTGTCGAGGCAAGCGAGGATCGACGGCCGGCGGGCATCGCCGCCCGTGTCGGGAGCGCCATCCGCGGCCTGTTCCGCATGGGGCTCGACGCGGCGCTGCCGCAACTCTGCCCGTCCTGCCGGGCACCGCTGGGCGATGGCGCCGGCCTGTGCGCCTCGTGCTGGTCCAAGCTGTCGCCGATCGAGAAACCCTACTGCGCCCGCCTCGGCATTCCCTTCGTCTACGACCCCGGGCCCGGCCTCCTCTCCATGGAGGCGATGGCCAACCCGCCGGCCTATGACCGGGCCCGCGCCGCCGTGCGCTACGACGAGGTGGCCCGCTCGCTGGTCATCAGCTTCAAGTTCGGCGACCGCCTCGATCTCGCGCCGATGATGGGCCGCTGGATGGCGCGCGCCGGCGCCGAACTGCTGACCGACGCCGACGCGCTGGTCCCGGTGCCGCTGCACTGGCGGCGGCTGTGGGGCCGGCGATTCAACCAGTCCGCGGCGCTGTGCCGGGCCATTTCGGAAGGGTCCGGCGTGCCGGTGCTGTACGAGACGCTGCGCCGTATCCGGCCCACGCCGCAGCAGATCGGCCTGTCCAGAACCGACCGTGCCAATAACGTCCAGGGCGCCTTCCGGGTGCCGGACGACCGCAAGGCCGAACTCAAGGGCCGCCGGGTCATCCTGGTCGACGACGTGCTGACCTCGGGGGCCACCGTCGATACCTGCGCCCGCGCCTTGCTGCGGGCCGGCGCCGCCCACGTCGATGTCCTGGTATTTGCCCGGGTTGTCGCCCCTGCCCGCGCTACCATATAGAAAAGGTTCGGGATTTTCGGAAGCGAGCCACCATGCCCCCGGTCGATATCTACACCACCCAGTGGTGCCCCTACTGCCACATGGCCAAGGCGCTGCTGAAGCGCAAAGGCGTCGCCTATAACGAGATCGACGCCGCGTCCGGCGACGTGCGCCAGGCCATGATCAAGCGCGCCAACGGCCGCATGACCGTGCCGCAGATTTTCATCGGCAAGACTCATGTCGGCGGCAGCGACGACCTCCACGAACTGGAACGCGCCGGCAAGCTCGACGCCCTGCTGGCCGACGAAGGAACCACGGCATGACTGCGAAGCCTTCCACTTTCAAAGCCGGCCTGATCCAGATGCGCTCGGGCGTCACGCCCTCGGCCAATGTCGATGCCGCTGCCAAACTGATCGCGGAAGCCAAGGCGGCCGGCGCCGATTACGTGCAGACGCCCGAGACCACCAACATCATGGAGTCGAAGCGCGACCGGCTGTTCGAAACCATCCGCGAGGAAGAGAACGATCCGTCGCTCGCCGCCTTCCGTGAATTGGCGAAGAAACACAAGCTCTACGTCCATGTCGGGTCGCTGGCCATCAAGCTGTTGCCGGACCGCGCTGCCAACCGCGGCTTCCTCATCGATCCGCAGGGCGAGATCGTCGCGCGCTACGACAAGATCCACATGTTCGATGTCGATCTGGCGAATGGCGAGAGCTATCGCGAGTCGCGCACCTATCGTCCGGGCGAGATCGCGGTCACCGCCGATCTGCCGTGGGGCCGGCTTGGGCTGAGCGTGTGCTACGACCTGCGCTTCCCGGCGCTGTACCGCGCGTTGGCGGAAGCCGGCGCGACTTTTCTGGCCATTCCTTCCGCCTTCACCAAGCAGACCGGCGAAGCGCACTGGAGCGTGCTGATGCGCGCCCGCGCCATCGAGACCGGCTGCTTCGTGCTCGCCGCCGCGCAGGGCGGCACGCACGAGAACGGCCGCGAGACCTACGGCCACTCGATCGTCGTCGATCCGTGGGGCCGCGTGCTGGCCGAAGCCGGCAACGAGCCCGGCTTGATCATGGCCGAGATCGATCCGGCGCTGATCACGCAGGCGCGCTCGCGCGTGCCGTCGCTGGAGCACGGCCGCCGCTTCGAGATCGCCGAGCCGGTGGCCGAACCGGCCCACCTTCATCTCGTGAAGAGCGCGGAATGATCAAATACGCGCTGGCCTGTGACAAAGGCCATTCCTTCGAGAGCTGGTTTGCCGATAGCGCCGCCTACGACAAGCAGGCCAAACGCGGGCTGGTCACCTGTCCGCAATGCGGCTCGGCCAAGGTCGAGAAGGCGATCATGGCGCCGCGCGTCTCCGGCACGCGCAAGCGCAGCGCCTCGCAGGAGATCACGGTTGCGCCGGAGAAGGCACAAGACAAAGCCAATGTCGCGGTGATGTCGCCGGTCGAGCAGGAGCTGCGCGCCAAGCTCAAGGAATTGCGCGAGCACATCGTCAAGAACGCCGACAATGTCGGCGAGAAATTCCCCGAGGAAGCGCGCAAGATTCACTACGGCGAGACCGAGCACCGCTCGATCTACGGCGTCGCCTCGTTCGAGGACGCCAAGGAGCTCGCCGAGGAAGGCATCGACGTGCACCCGATCCCGCTGCTGCCCGACGAGCGGAATTAGCTCTTGTCGTCCGCCCGAAAGCGGGGACCCATACTCACAGTATAAAAAGTTAGCACCGGGGGTATGGGTCCCGGGCCTCGCCATAGCGCGTCGAAGACGCGCGTAAACGCGCTTATGGCTCGCCCGGGACGACGAGAAAACTAATGCGCCCAGATCAACAGCACCACGCCGACGACGATCAGCACGATGCCGAGGATTTCGCGCGGCGCGGTCGGCTGCTTGAAGGCAAATTTTGATACGGCCTGCGCGAACAGCACCTCGACCAGCGCCAGCGTCCGCACATTGGCGGCCGTCGCGATGGCAAAGCCGAGATACCAGAACTGCGACGCCAGCGCGCCCATGAAGCCCGCGAAGGTGGCCTGCCGCCAGGCCTTGAAAATGGCCTTGAGCACGCCCGGATCGCGCCACGCCAGATAGGCCGACAGCAGGATCGATTGGGCGATCAGGCCGACGGCCAGCGTGAAGGTTGCCGCCATGACGAAGTTGTCGAGTTGCAGCGACAGGATCGCGCCGCGATAGCCGATCGCCGACAGCCCGAACATGCCGCCCGACACGATGCCGAACAGCGTCGGCCGCCAGCCGCCCGTCTGGACGGCGCCGGGCCGCAGCGACATCACGACGACCCCGGC
>JAHCKF010000315.1 GCA_026125925.1 Pseudolabrys sp. | reverse complement strand
CTCGAAGCTGGGACTTCGTACCGCCTGGTCGTAATTGGCGACGATGCTGACCCGTTCGAGAAACACCGCCTTGATCGTGTCCTGCCAGGACCACAACGACAGGGGGTAGTAACTCAACGGTCTGAAATCGGCGTTGAGCACAAGGGCCGGAAATCCGGCTGGCGAAACGTGCACGTTCAAGCGCTGCTCCTCGACCTCCAAGGACAGCCGCCGCCACGCGGCTTAGCCTCTACTAATAGAGCAGCGTGACGGGATTGTGAAGAAGACGCAAGGGGGAGGGCGGCGTCCCCCACCATCGATAGGCGGTGTTTATTTGCGGGCGTTCAGGTGGCGGCCGAGGAACTCGCCGCCGTGGCGAAGACCCTCCTGGTCAATGCCATGGCCGACGCCCCGCGAAATGTGCCACTGCGCCGGCAGCTCCAGCGCCGCCAGCGCCTGCGCCGCATGCATCAGCGCCTGCACCGGAATGAGCTGGTCCTGGTCGCCATGCACCAGCAGCACCGGCGGCCGGCTCTTGATTTCGGCGGCGAAGACATCCGGATCGCCATTCTCCGGCAGCACCAGCATGCCCGAATAGCCGACGATGGCCGCCGGGGCGATCGGCCGGCGCAACCCGACATGCAGCGACATCATCGTGCCCTGGCTGAAGCCGACAAGGGCGAGCGCGGACGGCGGCAGTTCGAATCGCTCCAGCTCGGCGTCGAGGAATCCGTTCAGTGCCGGCGCCGCGGCATTGACGCCGTTCCAGCGCTCGTCCGGATCGCGGAAGGTCAGCGGAAACCACTCGCGGCCGACCGGCGCCTGGCCGCAGGGGCGCGGCGCATGCGGCGACACGAAAGCGGCGTCGGGCAAGAGGCCCTGCCACATGCGGCCGATATCGATGAGATCGTTGCCGTCGGCGCCGTAGCCGTGGAGGAAGACGACCAGTTGCTTGGTCGTACCGGATTTCGCTTCCAGCCGCGGTCCGTCAAGTTGCACGCTTTGCTCCTTTTGCCTTCGCGGCGCGTTTGGCCGTCACGGTCTTCTTCTTAGCTGAAGTTTTTGTCTTTTTGATCTGCGGCCAATGCTTTTTCGCATCGACGGCCTTGGCTGACTTTTTCGATTTCTTCTTGGCCGGTTTCTTGGCCGCCTTCTTGCCGGCGCCTTCCAGGCTGATGCCTTCGCGGCGTTTGACGACGTGATAATAGGCCCACATCAGATGCGCCGCCACGCCGCGCCAGGGCCGCCAGGCTTCGGCAATTTTGGTCAGCGCCTTGGGGTCGGGCCGCTTGCGCAAGTCGAGTGCGATGCGCGCTGCCTCAGCCACGGCGAGATCGCCGGCGGGAAAGGCGTCGGCATGGCCGAGGCAGAACAGCAAATAGATGTCGGCAGTCCACGGCCCGACGCCGTGCAGCGCCGTGAGCAACTGGTGCGCCGCGTCGGCGTCCATCTCGCCGACGGCGTTGAGATCGATGGCGCCGGTCGAGACCGCCTTGCCGATTTCCTTGATCGCCTTGATCTTGCCGTTCGACAGGCCGAGGCGCTTGAGCTTGTCGCTGCGCGCCGCGCGCACGGTGTCGTGGTGGAACGGCTCGAAGGCCTTGAACAAGCGATCGCGAATGGCGGCCGCGCTCGCCGTGGAGAGTTGCTGGCCGCAAACGATGGCGCAGAGGCCGGGATAACCGCCCTCGCGGCGGCGCAGCGCGAACGTGCCGGCCTTCTCCGCCACCGGCACGAGGCGCGGGTCGATGCGGATCAGCTCAGTGAGGCCGGCTTCGAGATCGGCCTGGGTGTGGAGGAAGTGGGTCATGCGAGTGTACTCATGCCATGCAATAGAGGAGGCTGTCATCGTCCGCGTTGGCACCTGAGAAAGCATGCCGCCACCCGTTTTCCGCTTCGCCCCGTCGCCGAACGGCTATCTGCATCTCGGCCATGCGCTGTCGGCGCTGCTCAATGCCGAGGCCGCCCGCGCCGCTGGCGGCCGGCTGTTGCTGCGCATCGAGGATATCGACGTCACGCGGTGCCGGCCGGAATTCGAGAGTGCGATCTACGAGGACCTCGCCTGGCTCGGCATCGACTGGGAACAGCCGGTGCGGCGGCAGTCGGAGCATTTCGGCGACTATCGCGCCGCGCTTGAGCGGCTCGAGGCGCTGGGTCTTATTTATCCGAGCTTTCAGAGCCGCGCCGAGATCGCGGCACTGGTGGCGGAACGCGAGCGCGACGGTCCATGGCCGCGCGATCCCGACGGCGCGCCGCTCTATCCGGGCACGGCGCGCGAGCTTCCGCCCGAGGAACGCGCGCGGCGCATGGCGGCGGGCGAGCCTTATGCGCTGCGGCTGGACATGGCGAAGGCGCTGTCGCGCATCGGCGCCCTCACCTGGGACGAGGCTGAGCGCGGGGCGATCGCCGCCAACCCCGCCGCCTGGGGCGACGTCGTACTCGCCCGCAAGGATACGCCGGCGAGTTATCACCTCGCCGTGACGGTGGACGACGCCTTGCAGGGTGTCACCGACGTGGTGCGGGGGCAGGACCTGTTTCATTCGACCAGCGTGCACCGGTTGTTGCAGAGCCTCCTTGGCCTGCCCGCGCCGCGCTATCGCCACCACCGCCTGATCGTCGACGCCGACGGCCGCAAGCTGTCCAAATCGACCGCGGCGACGGCGCTGCGGCAGTTGCGCGCCGAAGGATTAACCCCAGCGGACATTCGCCGGCGGATCGGGCTCGATTGACGAAGCCCGCCATGCCATGGTCCGCCGCTGGGGCAAGGGGCCATGGCCAAGCGCAAGCGGACGGTCAAAAAGGCGAGCGGGAAGAAGGCAAGGCGTCCGGCGCGGAAAGCGGCGGCGTTGCCGCGGCTGCGCGCCGTCGAGGCTGCGCTCGCCGGCATCGCCCACGACATCCGTACGCCGCTGACCGGCATCGTCGCGCTCGCCGAATTGCTGGCGTCCTCCGATCTCGGCCCGCGCGAGCGCGACTGGGCGCAGGCGGTCAAGAGCGGCGCCGATCATCTGACGCAACTGGCCAGCCTGATCGTCGATGCGGTGCGCGCCGACGCCAGGGGCCTGGTGTTGCGCGACGAGCCATTTGCGCCGAAGGCGCTGGCCGAAGCGGTCGGCCAGGCGCTCAGCGCACGTGCCGGCAACAAGGCGGTCGCAGTGACGACGACCATTGCGACTGACCTGCCGGCGCTCGTTGCCGGCGATGCGCTGCGCCTGCGCGCGGCGCTGGAGAATCTCGCCGACAACGCCGTGAAGTTCACCCATGACGGCTCGGTGAGCTTCGAGACGTTCGGCGAGAAGGCCGCGCGCGGGCGGCTGCGTCTCGTTTTCAAATTCACCGACACCGGCGTCGGCCTGTCGGCAGCGGAGCTGAAGCGGCTGTTCAAGCCCTTCGCGCAGGCCAATGAAGACGTGGCGCGCCGCTACGGCGGCGCCGGCCTCGGTCTCGTCTTCGTGCAACGCGTCGCGCGCGCCATGGGTGGCGATCTAAAGGTGACGAGCAGCCCGGGCCGCGGCTCGGCCTTCACCTTCACCGCTTTGGTAAAACCTGTCCCCAAGCCGGCGCCGAACGACGACAGGCGTTTCTCCGCGCCGGCGCGCGCGCTGTCGATCCTGTGCGCCGAGGACAATCCGTTCGGCCGCGTCATCCTCAACACGATCCTGCGAGAACTCGGTCATCGCGCCGATTTCGTCGAGACCGGCGCGGCCGCCGTGGCGGCGGTGATGCGCGGCGCTTACGATGCGGTGCTGATCGATCTGGTGCTGCCGGATATCGATGGCCGCGAAGCGACGCGCCGCATCCGCGCGCTATCCGGCAGAGCCGCGTCCATCCCGGTGATCGGCATGTCCGGGCATGGCGAACGCAGCCATGCCGCGGCGGCGCGCGAGGCGGGCATCGACGTGTTCCTGTCGAAGCCGATCAGCCCGCGGCAGTTGTCGGAAGCGCTGGCGAGGATTGCGTCAGCGGCCGCGTAAAGCGCCTGGCTCAGCGCGGCCGCAGCGCGTAATTCCAATGGCCGGTCCACCAGCTCGCATCGCTGTGCAGGCGGATGGCGAACAGGCCGATGCCCGCGATCAGTGCGATCCAGAAGAGCGCCGGCGGCCCGGCCTTGCGCAGTCCGATCAGCCCGACGATGCACAGCGCGTCGAAGCCCATGTCCAGCACCTGCACCATGCGGCTCGGATATTCATGCGCCGTCGTCAGCGTGCGCCAGAGAAACGTCAGGATGACAATGACGCTCAGCGCGTAGAAGATTTTCTGGTTCCTGGTGCCGCCGCCGGCCGGCGTCGTTTGATCGCTCACAGGCGCCCCCTGTTTGTTTGATCCGGAGGCAGGGTGGATCAAACCGGCGCCGTTGTCACGCCTCGGTCAGGCTGT
>JAHCKF010000314.1 GCA_026125925.1 Pseudolabrys sp. | reverse complement strand
CCGCGCTGCAGGAGCCGGGCGGCGACGAGCCGACGCTGGCGATTGCGATCGACGCGCCGCCGGACGAAATAGCGGACAGGATCGTGCGCCAGTTTGCGCATTAAGGGCCGAGTTTACGGGCGGGACCAATTGGTCCTAATCTGTCGCCGAACACTCAGTTCACCTCCCCCCTTGAGGGGGAGGTCGGACCGCGAAGCGGTCCGGGAGGGGGGTATGCCTGTTCCCGCCCATCGCACAGTGTCTAAAGTCAATCGCGGCCATGCGCGACGGCTGCGCCGCGACATGACGGACGCGGAAGCGCGTCTGTGGATCTCCTTACGCGCGCATCGCCTCGATGGCTTGAGTTTTCGCCGTCAAACACCGATTGGACGTTACATCGTCGACTTTGTCTGCCACGACTGCCATCTCGTGATCGAACTCGACGGCGGTCAACATGACGGTTCGAGAACCGATATCGAGCGTGACGCCTGGCTCGCATCGAAAGGCTACCGCGTAATGCGCTTCTGGAATTCGGACGTGCTCGAGAACTGTGACGCTGTCCTCGAGACAATTCTTGCTGTAGCACGCCAGACTACCCCCCTCCCTAACCCTCCCCCTCAAGGGGGGAGGGGACTTGCCCCGTAATGACCGCCGCCTATCTCCAACGCCTGTCGCTCACGAACTTCCGCAGCTATCACGCCGCGACGCTCACGCTCGACCGCGCCGGACCGGTGGTGCTGACCGGACAGAACGGCGCCGGCAAGACCAACCTGATCGAGGCGATCTCGCTGCTGACGCCGGGCCGCGGCCTGCGCCGCGCCACGCTCGACGAACTGAGCTTCAGCGAAGGCAACGGCGCCTGGGCGGTGTCGGCCGACATCGAAGGCATGCTCGGGCTGGCGACACTCGGCACCGGCATCGAACCGCCGGCGGGCGAGGACTCGACCAACTCGCGCAAGTGCCGCATCGACCGCGAGCCGGTGTCGTCGGCCGCCGCCTTTGCCGACCATCTGCGCGTGATATGGCTGACGCCGTCGATGGACCCTTTGTTCACCGGCCCCGCCGCCGACCGCCGCCGCTATCTCGACCGCCTGGTGCTCGCCGTCGATGCGCAGCATTCCAGTCGCGTCTCGGCGCTGGAGCGGTCGCTGCGCTCGCGCAATCGCCTGCTCGAGGATCAACGCAGCGATCCGCACTGGCTGGACGCCATCGAGCACGAGACCGCCGAGGTTGCGGTCGCCGTATCCGCGGCGCGCTACGAGACGGTCAACCGCCTCTCCGCAGCGCTCGACGCCGCGCGCGATGAAGCCCCCGCCTTCGCCATGCCGCGCATCGCGCTCGAAGGCTGGATGGAAAACCAGTGGCCGATGAGCAGCGCGCGCGAGATCGAAGATCGCTATCGCGAACTGCTGCGCGACAATCGCGGCCAGGACGCCGCTGCCGGCCGCACGCTGGAAGGCCCGCATCGCGCCGACCTGAAAGTCGTGCACGCCGGCAAAGGCATCGCCGCATCCGACGCCTCGACCGGCGAACAGAAGGCGATGCTCATACGGTTGTCGCTGGCGCATGCGCATCTCATCAAGGACATGACCGGCTACGCGCCGGTGATGCTGCTCGACGAGGTCGTGGCGCATCTCGATCCCCTGCGCCGCGCCGCGCTCTATGACGCGCTGACAACGATCGGCGCGCAGGTCTGGATGACCGGCGCCGATCCGGCGGCCTTTGGCGACATTGCCGATCGCGCGCAGTGGTTCGACGTGAAACCGGGCGGCGTCACCAAGCGGGCCTAGGGCTCCCGATCGGCCGCGCTAAGGTTCCGTTCATCGTGATGTTTTGAAGTCTCTGAAAACCGGAACAAAGCCTGCATCCGGGTCTTTACCCTTCGAACTCTGTAGACCGTTGGAAACATTACGGAACTGTCACCATGTCGCACACAACGCCCTTGGAATACGGGTCTGTGCCGGCCGAGAGCCTGAGAGACGAGATGCACCGCGCGCTTGAGAAGGTCGGCCGCGAACTCGAAAAGCTCGAGATCCTTGCGGCCGCCATGGCGGCCTTCAGCCGGCCGGTTCCCGACTACGAACCCGGCTTTCAGCACCAGCGTCATCTGACCGCCAGCGCCACGGTACTGCGCAACAGACCGTCGCTATAACTCGCCCGTGAGCGCGCGGCGCTGACGCTCAGAGGCGTCGGCGAAACGCCGCAGCGCATGAGATTCCGTCAGCATGCCGACGACTTGACCGCGCTCCGCGCTGTCCACCACCGGCAACGCTTCGGCCTCGAATTTCTCGAAGGCCTTGATCGCCTCCTGCGCCGTCATCCGCTGCACCAGCACCTCGCCCTTGTGGCGCAACAGGTCGTTGAGCGGCGTCACCGCCGGCACTTCGGCGGAATGCGCTTCCGCCACCATGACCATGCCGGCGTAGCGGCCGTCCTCGTCGATGGCGATCACCTGATTGGTCGAGCCCAGCGGAAAGTTCTCGCGGAACGCCGGCAGCGGGGTTTCCGTCGACGTGGTGCGGACATCGGAGCGCATCATCTGCGCCACGGTGAGATCGCGGATCCAGCCGACATCGGCACCGCCGCGAATGGTCTCGCCGCGCAGGTGGAAGCGCCAGGTGGCGAAGGAGTAGCCGAACAGTTCGCGCGTCACCTGCATCGACACGATCACGGCGATCAGCACCGTCGCGGTCAGCCACAAGTCGCCGGTCGTCTCCAGCGCGATGAAGCACATGGTCAGTGGCCCGCCGATCACAGAGGCCGCCATCGCGCTCATGCCGATGACGGCATAGGCATCGGGATTGACGGCGAGCGACGGCCAGGCCGTGTTCAGGCCGATGGCGAAGAGCTGGCCGCCGAGCGCGCCGAGCAGCAGCGAGGCGAAGAAAAGGCCGCCGCGAAAGCCGGTGCCGAGCGAGACGATCGAGGCGAAGGCCTTGAACAGCAGCAGGACCGCCAGTGTCGCCACCGGCATCTGGAACAAGGTGGTCAGGTGCAGCGCGCCGTGACCCGAAGACATCACCCGCGGCGTCACGATCGCCAGCAGGCCGACGATAGCGCCGCCCAGCATCGGCCGCAGCCAGGGCTGCACCCGCATGCGGCCGAGCAAGGTTTCGCAGGCGGCGACGCTGCGCATCACCAGAATGCCGAAACCGGCGGCGAGCAGGCCGAAGCCGGCGGCCATGGCGAGGTCGCGGAACGAGACCGCCGTGATCTGGGCGGCTTCGATGCCGAGGTGGTCCTGCGAGAACGCCGCCGCGGCGAAATAGCCGAACAGCGCCGCGATCCCGACCGGCGCCAGACTGGAGACCGCATAGCTGCCGATGATCAGCTCGAAGCCGTAGAAGGCGCCGCCGAGCGGTGCGCCGAAGGCTCCAGCGATGGCGCCGGCAGCGCCGCAGCCGACCAGCAGACGCATGTCGCTGCGGCGCAGGCGGAAGGCCTGACCGATTTTCGACGCCAGACCGCTGGAGAGCTGTGTGTAGCCGGCTTCCAGGCCGACCGAGGCGCCGACGCCGCTCGACCACATGGTCTGGGCGGCGACGATCAGGCTGCCGCGCATCGACATGCGGCCGCCGTGCAGGGCGTTGGCCTCGATCGGGTCGACCTCGGTGCCGCGCCACTTGGAAATCCACCAGGTGGCGAGACCCAGCGCCAGGCCGCCGAGACAGGGCACCAGGAACGCGGCCAGCGGTGCGATGGACATGCGGCCGGACAGCCGCTCGCCGGGGTCCAGCCCGAAGAGATGCTGGTGCATGAAGCCTACAACCCCGCCCATCACGGCGACCACCACGCCGGCCAGCCCGCCGACCAAGGCGGCCAGCAGGATGATGGTCGACTCGCGCGCGCGGATGAATGCACGCAGGCGATGGGGAACTTCGAAGTGGATAGGGCGCATGCGGCGGGCCGGAACGATCGCAGCGGATGGGCTCTGCTTAGAAGGCAGGTGGGATCGCAGCGCAAGCCCGGAATGTAGGCTTCGTATCCCGCAAACGCGGCGCAAATACGAAGCTCGATTACGAAGGCCAGGACAGACCGATAAAACAATCGAAAATTGCCAGCATGGGTACCGCCTCGGAAGGGCAAACCGGGCGATTTCCAGGCCCTAAAATGCGGCGATTTTCGCCCTCCCGCCCCTTTAAAAATTGCTTTCAGATCAACATATTAGGGCCAATGACTTTGCGCTGTACGCAGGTCATTTTTCGTGTCACACAAATCCACACCGCTGATTCATTCTCAGCTTCGCTTGAAGGTTCGTCCATGGCTGAACCAGCCCGCGACATTCGTCCCGATTCCTCCGACTACGGCGCCGACTCGATCAAGGTCCTCAAGGGCCTCGATGCCGTGCGTAAGCGCCCGGGCATGTATATCGGCGACAC
>JAHCKF010000313.1 GCA_026125925.1 Pseudolabrys sp. | reverse complement strand
TGCGGCCCTGATCGCGCAAGCCGACCGAACCGAGCAGGGTCTCGGCGCGCGCGGCGAATTCCGGCTTGCGCCGGCGCATTTCGCCGCGATAGGGCTGCACGATTTCCAGCGGCAGCAGCAGATTGTCGAGCGTGGTGCGCCACGGCAGCAAGGTCGGCGCCTGGAACGCCATGCCCGCGATCTTGACCGGATGCGTGACGCGCTCGCCAGCGACGGTCACCGAGCCCTTGAATGGGAACTGCAGGCCGGTGGCGAGTTTCATCAAAGTGGATTTGCCGCAGCCGGACGGCCCGACCACGGCGGCGAATTCGCTCTCTTCTACGTCGAGCGACAGACCTTCCACCGCCGGCGCACCTTCGGCGCCGGCATAGGCATGGCTGACGTTTTCAAGGGAAACGAATGCGGACATTAGTTGCGCCCCTCGCGCCAACCCACACTCCGGTCAGTCCCGAGCGAGCGGGAAGACCGGAGCGGTTCCTGTCACTCAGAACTTGCGGTCGGCGGCGGGCGGCAAGTACGACGCGTCGAAGATGTCCTCCATCTTCGGCTTGTCGTTCTTCCACTTGTAGGTGAGGCCGATCTGGTCGATGGCCTTGGCGAAGCGCGCCGCATCGACGCCGCCGAAGCCGTCCTTCTTCACTTCCGGCGTCACCATGTTGTCGTTCAGCGCCATGGTAAGACGTTCCAGTTCGGTCGCCTTCTTGGCGATGTCGTTGCGCTTGAGCACCGAATCGACCGCGGTCGCCGGCGAGGCGATCGTTTCCTTCAGGCCCTTGAGATAGGCCCGGAGGAAACCTTTCACCGCGTCCGGATGCTCGGCGGCGAATTTCGGGTTCACGATGATGGCGTTGCCATACAGATTGACGCCGTAGTCGGCCATCAGCAGCACGGTGATATCGTCGACGGCGACGCCCTTTTCCTTCAGGTTGATGAAGGACGAGAACGAGAAGCCGGTAATGGCGTCGACCTGGCCGGCCGCCAGCATCGGCTCGCGCACCGGGAAGCCGACATTCTCGATCGTTACCTTGGAGGCGTCGATGCCGTTGGCCTCGACGAAGATCGGCCACTGCGCATAGGCGCCGTCCGGCGCCGGGGCCCCGAGCTTCTTGCCTTCGAGATCCTTCGGCTTCACGACGCCGCGGCTCTTGCGGCCGATGACCGCGAAAGGCGGCTTGTTGTAGACCATGAACACCGCCTTGATCGGCGTGTTCGGGTTGGCGTCACGGAATTTGATCAGCGAATTGATGTCGCCGAAGCCCATGTCATAGGTGCCGGAGGCGACACGGTTGATCGGCTCAAGCGAGCCGGCGGCGCTGTCGATGGTGACGCTCAGCTTCTCGGCCTTGTAGTAGCCCTTGTCGAGCGGCACCAGGAACGGCGCCGACGGCCCCTCGAATTTGAAATCGAGACTGAACTTGATGCTGGTGTCCTGTGCGCGGGCGGTACCGGTGGCGGCCGCCACGACCATCGCGACGGCCAGAGCGGTCGCGGACTTTGTGAGAACGCCGAACATCGCCGATTTTCCGGTCCGTGCCGGCCGGCCGGTATCGCAAGCGCGCATGGGATAACATCCTTTTGGTCGCGGCCCCCGCGCACCCGGCGATGCGGTCTTGGCCTGCTCATGTTGCTGCCGGATAGAAAAGAACAAGCCGTTGCAAAGAGCAAGGCAAAGACCGCGGGATTTACAGCCTGCGACGAAATTGTAGGTGGACTGCCGCGACCGGTTCAGATCGGCAGCGCCGCCGAGTTCTTCACCTCTTCCATCACCGCGTAGGTGTGGCTCTCGCGGACCCCGGGCAGCGCCAGCAGAACGTCGCCGAGGAAGCGGCGGTAGGCATGCATGTCGGCGACGCGGATCTTCACCAGGTAATCAAATCCGCCGGCAACCATGTGGCATTCCAGGACCTCCGGCGCCCGCGCCACCGCCTTGGCGAAGCGGTCGAACACATCCGGCGTCGTGCGGTCGAGTTTCACCTCGATGAAGACGAGCAGGCCGCGGTCGAGCTTTTCCGGGTTCAACCGGGCGGAATAGCCGAGGATGAAACCGTCGCGGGCGAGGCGGCGCAGCCGCTCGGTGGTGGCGGTCGGCGACAGGCCAAGCTTCTCGGCCAGCGCCACGACGGCGATGCGGCCGTCGCGTTGCAGCTCGGCCAGCAGGCGGCGGTCGGTCTTGTCGATCTCGGAAATCACTAGAAAATCTCAATTCATGGTGATTGTCGCTACTTTATAACTCAAATAGCAGATAGTATCACTACCAAAGCTGGCCTACGTATCGGAAAATTCAGGTCAGGTCATGCCGCTCATAAGCCCGTTCCGCGCCGACTATGCTCCCGCCGACGACATCGTTGCCCGCCGCCTGCTCGCCGAGGCCGAGCGCGGCGCCCCAGCCGATGCCCGCATCGACGCCCAGGCCGGGCGTCTGATCGGTGCCATTCGCAGCCGCGCCGGCGGGCTCGGCGGCGTCGAGGACTTTCTCCATGCTTACGCGCTGTCGACCAAGGAAGGCCTGGCGTTGATGGTGCTGGCGGAGGCGCTGCTGCGCATTCCGGACGGCGCCACCGCCGATCGCCTGATCGAGGACAAGCTCAAGGGCGGCGACTGGGATCATCACGACCGCAAGAACGGCGCCTTTCTGGTGTCGGCCTCGGCCTGGGCACTGGCGACGACGGCGCGGGTGATCTCACCGGGCGAAACGCCGGAAGGCATCGTCGACACTTTGGTGAAGCGGCTCGGCCTGCCGGCGGTGCGCACCGCCACGCGGCAGGCGATGAAGCTGCTCGGCTCGCATTTCGTGCTCGGTCAAACCATCCAGGATGCGCTGGCCCGCGCCGGCGAGGCCCGCCAGTTCCTTTATTCCTTCGACATGCTGGGCGAGGGTGCGCGCACCGCGGCGGATGCCGAGCGCTATTGGCAGTCCTACGCAAAGGCGATCGACGCCATCGGCAGTGCGGCCGGCAATGAGGCGCTGCCGCGGCGCCCCGGTATCTCGGTCAAGCTGTCGGCCCTGCATCCGCGCTACGAGGCGTTGTCGCGCGAACGCGTCATGCGCGAACTGCCGCCACGTCTGCTCGATCTCGCCCGCCAGGCGAAAGGCCACGATCTCAATTTCACCGTTGATGCCGAGGAAGCGGACCGGCTTGAACTGTCGCTCGATGTGATCGAGGCGACCTTGCGCGATTCCTCGCTCAAGGGCTGGGACGGCTTCGGTCTGGCGATCCAGGCCTATCAGAAGCGCGCGCCGGCGGTGATCGACTGGATCGCTAGCCTGGCCGACGCGCTCGACCGCCGGCTGATGGTGCGGCTGGTCAAGGGCGCTTACTGGGACACCGAGATCAAACGTGCACAGGAGCGCGGCCTCGACGACTATCCGGTGTTCACGCGCAAGGCGATGACCGACCTGAGCTATGGCGAGTGCGCGCGCAAGCTGCTGAGCTTGCGGCCGCGCCTCTATCCGCAGTTCGCCACCCACAACGCGCTGACCATCGCCAGCGTGCTGGAGGATGCAAGCGGCGCCGGCGGCGATCTGAGCGGTTTCGAATTCCAGCGCCTGCATGGCATGGGCGACGCGCTCTACGCGGCTCTGCTGGCCGAAAAGCCGCAGCTTGCCTGCCGCGTCTATGCGCCGGTCGGGGGTTACGCGGATCTGCTTGCCTATCTGGTGCGCCGCTTGCTCGAGAACGGCGCCAACTCGTCCTTCGTGTCGGTGGCGGCCGATCCTGACGTGCCGGTCGCAGACATCCTGAAGCGGCCGCAGGCCTGGATCGGCGATCCCGCGCACGCCCGCCATTCGCATATTCCGCTGCCGCGCGATCTGTTTGCGCCGGAGCGGAAGAATTCATCGGGTGTCGAATTCGGCGACGAGAAGGCGCTTGCCGCGCTGCGCGCGGAGATCGCGAAAGCGCCGACCCGTGTTGATGCCGCACCACTCGTCAATGGCAAGGCCGTTGGCGGTGCGCGCCGCGACGTTCTCTCGCCAATCGATGGCAGGCCGGTCGGCAGCGTCGAGGAATGCGACGAGGCTGCGGTCGGCTCGGTCATGGTGGCGGCCAGTGCCGGCTTTCCGTCGTGGAGCGCCACACGTGTCGAAACGCGCGCCGCCGCGCTCGACCGTGCCGCCGATCTGATCGAATTAAACCGCGGCCGGCTGATCGCGCTGTTGCAGAGCGAAGCCGGCAAGACCATCGACGACGCCCTGTCGGAAGTGCGCGAGGCGGCGGATTTCTGCCGCTATTACGCGGCGCAGGCGTTGCGCGAGCTGACGCCGCGCGCGCTGCCGGGGCCGACGGGCGAGAGCAACCAGTTGCGTACGCGGGGCCGCGGCGTGTTCGTCTGCATCAGCCCGTGGAATTTCCCGCTCGCCATCTTCACCGGTCAGGTTGCCGCGGCGCTGGTGGCCGGCAA
>JAHCKF010000312.1 GCA_026125925.1 Pseudolabrys sp. | reverse complement strand
GGCAACGAGACAACATACCTGCGGGACGAAACGTCAGGATCTTGGAGCGGCCGCCCCGCGGCCGCTCCGTCCGGACCCATCGGGGCCAGCCATGGCCTCCCCGCGCGGGCGGAGGCGTTCGATGGCGGCGAATTTCGACACCGACGTGCTGATCATCGGCGCCGGCCCGGCCGGGCTCTCGCTCGGCACCGAACTCACCATGCGCGGCGTGCCGGTCATCGTCGTCGAGCAGAACGAGCGCGTCGGCGTGCAGCCGCGCGCCAAGACCACCAACGTCCGCACCATGGAGCACATGCGGCGCTGGGGCCTTGCCGCCAAAGTGCGCAGCCTGTCGCCGATCCCGGCGGAAGTGCCGCGCCGGGTGCGCTTTGCCACTTCGCTGTTCGGCGGCGACATCTGGCTGTTCGATAATTCATTCTGCGCCGCACGGCAGCGCGACGACCGCTTCTCGGAAAACGCCGAATGGATCCCGCAATACACGATCGAGAAAGTGCTGCTCGATCACGTCGTGAGCCATCCCAAGGCAACGGTGAAACTCAAGCACCGCTTCATCGACTTCACTCAGGACAACGACGGCGTCACGGCGAACATCGCCGATCTCGACAGCGGCAAGACCATCGCCATCCGCGCCCGCTATCTGGTCGGCGCCGATGGCGGCCGCTCGCCGGTGCGCACGCAGCTCGGCATCGCCATGCAGGGCCAGTCCGGCATCGCCTCGTTCGTCACGCTGATCCTCAAGGTGCCGGGGCTGAACGCCGATCCGCGGCTCGAGCCGGCGCTGATGCACTGGCTGGTCGATCCGGCGGCGCCCTGTATCGTCGGACCGATGGACCAGGGCGACACCTGGTTCTTCAATCCCAGCCCGAAGCCGGGCGGCCCGGGGAACGATGCGGAGGTGCACGCTGAAATCCGCCATGTGCTCGGCGGCCGCTACGACTACACCGTGCTGGCCAAGGATCTGTGGACCGCGCACAAGCTGCTGGCCGACCGCTATGGCGAAGGCCGCGTCTATCTTGCCGGCGACGCGTGCCACCTGCATTCGCCGTTCGGCGGCCACGGCATGAATTTCGGTATCGGCGACGCCGTCGATCTCGGCTGGAAACTCGCGGCGACATTGCAGGGCTGGGGCGGGCCGGGCCTGCTCGACACTTACGAGATCGAGCGCAAGCCGGTGCATCAGCGCGTGCTCGATTCCGCCACCGAGAACCTCGCCTCGCTGAGCGGCCAGTTTTCCGCACCGGAACTGCTCGAAGATTCCGAACGCGGCGAAGTGGCGCGGCAGCAAGCCGGCCGCGCCGTCGAAAAATCCAAGACGCCGGAATTCCGCTCGCTCGGCCTCGTGCTCGGTTACAGCTATGCCGGCTCGCCGATCGTGGCGCGCGAAAAGGCCGCACCGCCGCAACCCAACGTCGTCGAATTGCGCCCCAGTGGCTATCCCGGCGAGCGCGCGCCGCATGCCTGGCTCGGCGACGATCAATCGGTTTATGACCTGTTCGGCCACGGCTTCACCTTCCTGGCGACCGGCGACGCCGAGCCGCGCGAACTGGAAGCCGCGCGCGGCATCGCCGAACGGCAGGGCGTGCCGCTCGACATTGCCACGCCCGGCGAGCCGCGATTGCGCGCGCTTTATGGCGCGCGTTTCGCGCTCATTCGTCCCGACCAGCATATTGCGTGGCGCGGCGATTCACTCGATGATTTCACCGCGGTGCTGACAATGGCACGCGGTGTCGCGACCAACGATCAACAACAGGCGTCTCCGCTGGAACGCCGACAAAACGCCTAAGGGGAGGACACCATGATTTCACGCCGCCTGTTGCTCGGCACCGCCGCCGCCGGAGCCGCCGCCATCGCCATGCCGGCGGTGCTGCGCGCCGCGCCAGTCAAGCTCAAGCTGTCGCACTATTTGCCGCCGCAGCATCAGATCAACACCGAGCTCAAGCGCTGGGCCGAGGACCTGAAGAAGAAGAGCAACGGCGACCTCGACATCGAGGTGTTTCCTGCCGGCCAGATGGGCCCGCCGCCGCGCCAGTTCGACCTCGCGCGTACCGGCGTTGCCGACTTCGCGTTCTTCTTCACGGCTCTGGTGCCGGGCCGCTTCCCGCTCACCGAGATTCTCGGCGCGCCGTTCCTGTTCACCAAGGACGGCAAGGCCATCACCTCGGCGCAGGCCTCCGCCATCGGCACCAACCTGCGCGAGGATCTCGCCGCCGAATATGCCGGCACCGAGATGCTTTATGCGGTCGTGACGGCGTCGATGGGCTTCTTCATGCGCGACAAGCAGGTGAAGACGCCCGACGACGTCAAAGGCCTCAAGATCCGCCCGACCTCGACGACGATGGCCTCGCACTTACGCGCCTGGGGCGCGGCGCCGACCACGATCGCGCCCGCCGAAGTGTCCGACGCCATCGCCAAGGGCGTGGTCGATGGCGCCATCTTCAACTTCGAGGGCGGCAAAGCCTTCCAGTTGCAGGAGGCGGCGAAGAAAGTGTCGGTGATGGGGGATTCGGCCGGCTTCTTCTCGCTGGTCGCCAATGCCGACATGATGAAGAAGCTGCCGAAGGAACTGAGCAAGCTGATCGCCGACACCACCGGCCCGGAAGGCGGCCGCCGCGTCGGCGGTCTCTACGACGCCGCGGAAGCCGAGGGCCGCAAGGCTTTCGAGAAGGCCGGCGTCGAGATCATCACCATCGACGGCGCGGCGACCGAACCGTTCAAGAAGCTGGCCGACGTGCCGACCGAGGACCAGGTCAAGGCGCTCGAGGCCAAGGGGCTCAAGGCCCGCGCGCTGCTGGCCAAAGCCCGCGACATGGTCGCGCAGGTCTGATGTAATGCTCGAGCACGGACTGCGATGGCTGACGCGAGCCTGCACCGTGCTCGGTGCGCTCGCGCTGGCGGTGATGATGGTCACGACCGACTATGACGTCGCCGCCCGCGCGCTGTTCCGCGCGCCGTTGTCGGGCGCGGTCGACATCGTCGAGATGATGGTGTTGTGCAGCGCCTTTCTCGGCCTGCCCGAGATCTGCCTGCGCGACGAGCAGATCCGCGTCGACATTGTCGACACGCTAGTGCCGCCGCGCGTCCTCGATGCGCTGAAAGCGCTCGGGCTGATCGCCACCATCGGCTTCATGGGCCTGCTCGCCGTCAACATCATGCGGCCGCTGACGGACGCCTGGCAGTTCGGCGACATCAAGCCCGACACCGGCTTTCCGCTTTATCCGCTGTTCGCGCTGGTGCTGTTCTGCCTCATCGCGGCCATGGCGACGACGGCCGTGGTGCTGATCCGCACCTTCCGCTCCGGCGCGGCGGCCCACGCATGACCGCTGCCACCATCGGATTGCTCGGCATCGCCGGCCTCGTCATTCTCATCCTGCTGCGCATGCCGGTCGCGGTGGCGCTCGGCCTGACCGGGTATTTCGGCTATGCCGCGATCGACGGCTTTTCCCGCGCCAATTTGATGCTCGGCGGTGTGCCGATCGAGTTCGCCTCGAGCTACACTTTGTCCGTGGTGCCGCTGTTCACCTTGATGGGCGCGGTGGCGGCGAGCGCCGGCCTGTCATCCGACCTGTTCCAGGCCGGCCGCGTGCTGTTCCGCGGCGCGCGCGGCTCGCTGGCGGTCGCCTCCATTTTCGCCTCGGCCATGTTCGGCGCGGTGTGCGGCTCCTCGGTCGCGACCGCGCTGACCATGAGCAAGGTGTCGATCCCGGAAATGCTGCGCGCCAAATATCCTCCGCAGCTCGCCGCCGGCGCGGTCGCCGCCGGCGGCACGCTCGGCATTCTCATCCCGCCGTCGCTGATCCTGATGATCTACGCCATCATCGCGCAGCAGTCGGTCGCCAAACTGTTCATGGCGGCGCTCGTCCCCGGCATCATCCTGACGGTGCTCTACATCGTCACGGCGCTGATCTATTACCGCTGGCTCGCCGGCGACCGGCCGGAACCCCAGAGCTCGGGCCGCACCGACGACACGCTGCTGCGCTCCTTCGCCCGCATCTGGCACGTCATCGCGCTGTTCGCGGTGACGCTCGGCGGCATCTATCTCGGCTGGTTTACGCCGACCGAAGCCGCCGCCATCGGCGCGCTCGGCGCCATCGCGCTCGGCCTGGCGCTGCGCCGGCATACGGTCAAGGACACGGTGGGCTGCTTCTTCGAGACGATCCGGCTGGTGTCGAGCCTGATCTTCATCGTCATCGCCTCGGCGGTGTTCTCCTATTTCGTGGTGCAGACCGGCGTGTCCAACCAGTTGATCGGCGCGGTCAAAAGCCTCGGACTCGGCGCCATCGGCGTCATCACCGCCGTCTGCGTGCTCTATATCGTGATGGGCGCCTTCCTCGAAGGCATCGGCATGCTGCTGATCACCGTGCCGATCACGCTGCCGCTGGTGCTGTCGTTCGGCTACGACCC
>JAHCKF010000311.1 GCA_026125925.1 Pseudolabrys sp. | reverse complement strand
CGCAGCACGCTATTGGTCAGCCCGCCCATGGCGATGATGCCGATATCGGTCAGGTCGCCGGGGATCGTTTCGTTGAGCTTGTGCTCGCGGATGAAAGCGCGCGCCGCCGGCAGCCGCTGTTCGACCTTCAGTTTCTCCTGGGCATAGATGACCGGCGGATGCGCCAACCGCGCGTAGTTGAAGCGGGGCGGGCCGCTGAGGCGATTGAGTCCCGACACTTCGCCCTTGCGATTGTCCTTGGTCGCGAACTGTCCGGTGACGTGGCAGGCGCGGATGCGCAGATCGAGCATCACCGGCGCGTGGCTCGCCTCCGACAGTTCGAAGCCCTTCTCCACCATGCGCACGATGGTCGGCAGATCGGGCCGCGGATCGAGCAGCCACATCGACGACTTCAGCGCATAAGCATAGGACCGCTCCTGGATGACGCTGGCGCCCTCGCCGTAATCCTCGCCGAGGATGATCATGGCGCCGCCGATGACGCCGGGCGACGACAGGTTCGACAGCGCGTCGGCGGCGACATTGGTGCCGACGATGGACTTCCACGTCACCGCGCCGCGCAGGGGGTAATTGATCGAGGCGCCGAGCATCGCCGCGGCGCTGGCTTCGTTCGAGCAGGTCTCCAGATGCACGCCGAGATCGGCCATGATGCCTTCGGCATCGACCAGCACGTCGAGCAGATGCGACACCGGCGCGCCCTGATAGCCGCCGACATAGGAGACGCCCGACTGCAGCAGCGCCTTGGTGACGGCGAGAATGCCCTCGCCGTGGAAGGTGTCGCCGTCGCCGAGCTTGAGCGCTTCGACTTCTTTCTTGAATGAACGTTCCATGGCGTGGCCTCCCGGCCGCGGTTACATGTGCGACGGCAGCCAGGTGGCGAGGATCGGGAACGCGATCAGAATCGCCAGCCGGATGATATCGGTCACCACGAAGGGCATGACGCCCTTGAATACCGTCGAGAGCTTGACGTCCTTGATCACGCTTTTGATGACGAAGACGTTCATGCCGACCGGCGGATGGATCAGCCCGAGTTCCACGGTCATGACGATGATGACGCCGAACCAGATCGGGTCGAAGCCGAGCGCCTTGATCACCGGGAACACGATCGGGATCGTCAGGATGATCATGGCCATCGCATCCATGATGCAGCCGAGCACCAAATACATCAGCATGATCAGGACCAGCACGCCGTACGGGCCGAGGCCGAGACCGGTCAGGAATTCGGTGAGCCGCTGCGGCACCTGTGTGACCGTGAGGAAGTAGCCGAAGATCAGCGCGCCGATCAGGATGGTGAACACCGAGGCACTGGTGCGCAGCGACTCGATGAGGCTACGCATGAACTCCTCGCGCGACAGTTTGCGGCGCAGTACCGCAATGATGAAGGCGCCGGCCGCGCCCATGCCGGCCGCTTCGGTCGCGGTGAAGACGCCGGCATAAAGCCCGCCGATGATGAAGAAGAACAGCAGCACCACCGCCCAGATGTCGCGCAGCGCCGCGCGCCGTTCGGCCCAGCTATGCCTCGGCGCCTTGGGCAGGAAGCCCGGCCGCACCAGCGCGATGATGTTGATGGTGAGGATGTACATGCCGATGGCGAGAATGCCCGGCACCACGCCGGCGATGAACAATTTGCCGATGTCCTGCTCGGTGATCAGGCCGTACACCGCAAACACGGTCGACGGCGGAATCATGATGCCGAGCGAACCGCCGGCCGCGATGACACCGGTGGCGAAGCTTTGCGGATAGCCGTATTGCCGCATCTCCGGATAGGCGACCTTGGAGAACGTCGCGGCGGTGGCGACCGACGAGCCGCAGATCGCGGCGAAGCCGCCGCAGGCGGCGATGGTGGCGATGCCGAGGCCGCCGCGGAAATGGCCGAGGAATGTGTTCGACGCGCGGAACAGTTCGCGGCTCATGCCGGAAGATGAAGCAAAGGCGCCCATCAGCAGGAACAGCGGAATGACGGCGAATTCGGCGTCCGTCGCGGTCCGGATCGGCGACTGCGCCAGAATCTTCAGCGCCGGGCCGATGTCGCCGACGACGTAGCCGAAGCCCAGCACACCCACGGTCCCCATGGCGATGCCGACCGGCACGCGCAGCATCATGAGCGCGAACAGCGCAATAAATCCGATGGCGGCGACGGCGTCGGTGCTCATGAGCAATTCACTCGACTGAATGGATTTCGCTCGGCCGGGCGAGCTTCTCGGGCCAGAACACCAGCCGCACCGTGCGCGCAACGAGTAGAATGACCGACGAAGCCAGGCCGATCCATGCGACCAGATAGTAGATCCAGACCGGCTGGCGCAGATCGAACGTGCCGACATTGTCGGCGCGCGTGCCGATCACCTTCACCGCGAACATCCAGGTCAGAGCGATCATGGCGACCAGCGTGACGAGGGCGGCGAACACGTCCATGGCGCGCCTGGCCCAGGGCGGCGAGGCGCTCCACAACAGGTCGACCGAGATATGATCGCCGCGATATCCGGCGACGGCAATGCCCCAGAAGATCAGGATGCCGAGCAGCAGGCGCGTGAAATCGTACGAATCGGGGATTGCCCAGGCGAAGAAATAGCGCAGCAGCACGGAAACGAATGTGAGCAAGGTAACGACGGCGAGAAAACTCGCCGCCGTCACCTCGATGGCATCGATGAAGCGGTCAACCGGACCGCGCGTCACCGCGCCGTTCATCAGTAAGCCGACTTGAACTTGGTGAGCTCGGCCTTGAGCTCGTTCATGATGCTGTCGGGATTGCCGCCGGCCTTCTTGACGCCGTCCGCCCAGCTCTTCTGCAGCGGTTCGGCCGCCTTTTTCCACTCGGCAAGCTGTGCTGGAGAGATGTCATAGACCTCGTGCCCGGCTTCGGCCTTGAGCTTGGCAATGCCGCCGTGCTCGAAGTCGGCCCACGGGCTCGCAACCCTCAGCGCCCATTCGTTGGTGCAGTGGTCGTCGATCACCTTCTTCTGCTTCGCCGACATCGCGTTGTATTTGTCCTTGTTAAAGACCAGCGCGAAGGTGGTCACGTAGAGCGGCACGTTCATGTGATACTTGGTCACCTTGTCGATGCCGAACAGCGGAATCGAGCCCCAGGGGAAGGTCACCGCGTCGGCGACGCCCTTCTCCAGGATGTCACGCACTTCCGGCGCGCTCGATTGCACGTTGGTGCCGCCGAGCTGGGTGACGAAGGTCGCCATGGTGGCGTGCGCCGGACGAATCTTCATGCCCTTGATGTCCTCGGGCACCATGATCTTCTTGGTCTTGGAATGGAACGTGCCCGGATCGTGCACGAAGGCGAGACAGAACTTGACGTCCTTCATCTCCTTCTCGGCGTATTTGCGGTACCAGGCGTCGAGCGCCTGCGAGCCGCCCTTGCCGTTGGCGATCAGGAACGGCAGTTCGCCGGCGCCGATGATCGGAAAGCGGCCGGGCTGATAGCCGGGGTTGATGTAGGTGAGGTCGGCGATGCCGTCGCGCGCCATGTCGTAATGGTCGAACGCCTTGCCGAGCTGCTGCGCCGGATAGACCTTGTAATGGATGGTGCCGCCGGAGTCCTTCTCGACCGACGCGCCCCAATCCTCGAGCGCCTTCTGCAAAGGATGCGACGGCGGCACCCAGTGCGAAATCTTGAGATCGAACGTCTTTTCCTGGGCCAGGGCGGCACCCGACGCGCCGAGCAGACCGGCGACGACGAGCGCGGAAGCGCAAGCGGCGATACGCGATTTCATGTGTTGACCTCCCTTTGGTTCTCGTTGGTTGCAGCGCCAACTTTTCCGACATTGAACCGGATGTCGGAAGCGTTGTAAAGTAATAGTTGGACCTCAAACTAATTGCGGACGGGCGGCAAGGCCGCCTTCCGGGAGACGATTGCGGTGCGACAAGGCAAAAGCACGAAAGCGGATGGCGACGACCGCAACGCGGAAACCGGCGCCAGACCAACCGATTTTGGCCCGCTCGCAACCTGGGTGGGATTCAATTTGCGCATGGCACAGGAGGCGTCGTTCGAAGCCTTCTCGCACCACTCGGCGGCGATCGGCGAGAACCCGGGTCGCTTCGCGACTCTGACGCTGATCGGGCGCAATCCCGGCATCCGGCAGACCGAACTGAGCGCAGCCAGCGGCCGCGACAAATCGAGCCTGACGCCGGTGGTCGAGGACCTGGTGCGGCGGGGCCTGGTCGAGCGCAAGCGCATCGACAGCGACCGGCGCGCCTATCGCCTCAATCTGACCGCAGCGGGCCGCAAGACGCTGGCCTTGATGACGCGGGCCGCGCGCAAGCATGAGCGCAATCTCGACCGCATCATTGGCCCGCGCGACAGGAAGCGGTTCATCGACACCCTGAAACGGATCGCGGCGGAAATCGAATAGCCTCTGCCGCCGTGTCCGCGAAGGCTTGCACCTGCCGAGACGACGCGCCATGGCCATCATC
>JAHCKF010000310.1 GCA_026125925.1 Pseudolabrys sp. | reverse complement strand
TTGTACAAGAAGGAGAAGATCAACCCGCTGGCCGGCTGTCTGCCGATCCTGATCCAGATCCCGGTGTTCTTCTCGCTGTACAAGGTGCTGTTCGTCACCATCGAAATGCGGCACGCGCCGTTCTTCGGCTGGATTCACGATTTGTCGGCGCCGGACCCGACCAACATCTTCACCTTGTTCGGCCTGTTGCCGATCGACCCGACCATCGTGCCCGTCATCGGCCACTTCCTGCATCTCGGCATCTGGCCGCTGATCATGGGCCTGACCATGTGGGTGCAGATGAAGCTCAACCCGGCCCCGCCGGACCCGACGCAGGCGATGATCTTCAACTGGATGCCGGTGATCTTCACCTTCATGCTCGGCTCGTTCCCGGCCGGCCTCGTCATCTACTGGGCGTGGAACAACACCTTGTCGGTGGCGCAGCAGGCGATGATCATGCGCAAGAACGGCGCGAAGATAGAGTTGTTCGACAATATCAAGAGTACGTTCAGTAAGAAGAAAGCCGAGACGTAGCGAGGGCTTCGACGAACGGAAGACGGAAATGCAAATCGCCGGGTCGAAAGACCCGGCGATTTTGTTTTGGGGCGGTGGTCAACCGCAGCGCCGTAGCCCGGCTGCAGCGGAGCGGAAGCCAGCCTAAGGTTCAGCTACCATCGGCAGTGCGGTGTGTTTGATTTCAATTGGATTCGTAGTCCAGGGGGGCTATGGCGTACGTGCCTTCAGTGCCGATAACTATCTGCCCAGTGCTCTGCATCCGGTATCTGAAATACCGATCTTTGCCAAAAACATCGGTGTATCGAACCGATCCCCAAAGAAAGACGAATTTTTCTCTTTTAAAAAGGGCTTCTTTGTCGGCTGCAGAAACAGCCCATCCCTTATCAACATTAAAGCCCGCGGTGGGAAACGCTATAGAGCCTCCGGCTGGCCGCTCCGGCTCCTTGGTCATGTCGAATGGCTTAGCGTCCGGCCCGGCGATTAAAGCCTCAGACCAAACGCTCATTTCATTAGCGGGTGTCTGTCCGAAGTTTTTCATTTCGATATGTGCAATGAACGCAAACTCCCCTCCCTCCAATGGGTAGACCTTAACGTCCATGCCGTTCACGCCGATGTAAGCTCGCAACTGCCGCTCGGAAGTCTTGTCGGACAATTCTACGGCAGCCTTTGTTGCGTCAGAGGATTCTTTGGCTGCCTGAGCGCTCCGCGCAGAAATTCCCTCCGCACGGGTCAATAGCTTCAACTGGATGACGCCGCCGAAAGCCAGCACTCCCGTAAAGATAACAAGAAAGAATGTGTAGAGCGCAATGGAGTCAGGGAACCAAGCCTCCCAGAGAGTTATTTCTTTTTCTTGATCAATTGTTTTAGTGCCGCTTTTTTCAATTGCCTCATGGTGACCCGTGATTTGTTTGCTCTGCGATGATAAAACGGCGCCCGTCAAAGCAACTACGAGCACGACAAATGCCATTAGCGCAATCCAACGATACATTTCAGAGTCCCCCAATCGCCACCCGTAAATATTGTCGTTGAGGCGATTATTGTATTTGAACTGGCATTCCGCAACGTAGAGCGGGAGATATTTGTGGCTACCTCTTGATAGCTATCTGCGATCCAACGCCTGAAGTCAGGCACGGGATAATCGTCCCTTCTGTCCCAAGCTAGTATGCCCGACAGCGTAACCCTGGTCGGGTAGCAAAGGCGCATTCTCCAAGAGTGTATTTGATGCTCGCGTTCACTGCTCTGGTCCCTGCTTTCGCGGGAACGAGCGAAAGGTGTGGCGGCAATCCTCCCTCCGTCACCCTGAGGGGCCGCGCGCCATAGCCTGTTGAAGACGCGCGTTGGCGCGCTCGCACCTCAGGATGACGGGCCGGGGTGGCGCGCGGCGCGGAGATGTCGCCCCGGATTTCGCTACGCTCCATCCGGTCTACGGGCTACCTCTTACGCCGCCACCACGCTGATGCGCGCCGCCGCACGCGAGCGCGGCTTTTTGCGGATCACGATTTCAATATCCTGGTCGAGTGCGTTGAGCAGCGTCATCAGCCGCTCCACCGAAAAGCCTTCGAGCTTGTAGTTGCGCAAGGCCGACACCTTGGGCTGGCCGAGGCCCAGCCGCACCGCAGCCGCCGTCTGCGTCAGCCGCCGCCTTCGCAAGATTTTATCCAGCGCGTGAGCGAGCCGCAGCTTCATCAGCCGCTCTTCGGCGTCGGGGAAACCGAAATCCGCGAACACGTTGCCGCTGCCGCAGACGATCTCGATCGCCGTCTCGCGCGCTTTGCCTTTCCGGGCGCTCGCTTTTGCCATACCGGCCTCTCCTGTCGGGCCCAGCAGCGTAATCGCCCGGCAGAGTTCTCGTCCATGGCCAGCCGGAGACCTTGGGTGTTTCGGGGCTGCTCATCCTTCGAGGCTCGCGCGCTTATGGCGCGCTCGCACCTCAGGATGACGGGCCGAGGGTGTCGCGGTGTCGAAGTGCCGCCCCGGATTGCGCGGAGCCTGTCATAGGGCGGCGCTTCGCGCCGACCCGTTGGCTCCATCCGGGCTACGGGCACCGGCCTCCGATCCTAGGACAATATGCTTGACAGCGTGACGCTGGTCGGGCATAAAAGGCGCATTCCTCACAATTGCATCTGATGCCGCGCGCACCGCTCCTGGATTCCCGCTTTTGCGTTGAAGAACGCCGTTCTGCGAACGGCTATGCGCGGGAATGAGCGGAGAACCGTGGCTGCGCGCGGCATTCCCTCTCCCCAACCCTCCCCCGTGAGAACGGGGGAGGGAAAAGCAAACTCAGCGCCCGCCGCTGCACGCCCACGCATTCTTCAAAGGACATCGCCATGACCACCCTCACCCCGGAAGCCTGGGCGCAGGTTCGCGCCGCCTATGAAGCCGGCGAAACGCCGGTCGAAGACATCTGCGTCCAGTACGGCATCTCCTCCACCACCTTGCGCAGCCGCATGCGGCGCTGGGGCTGGACGCGGCGGCGGCCGCCGGTGCCACGCGACGGGCCGGCGGCCTCCGTCATCCCGGGGCACGGCGTTTTGGCCGCGAGCCCGGAATCCATAACCCCGGCGCTGCGGCGTATGGATTCCGGGCCCGCCGCTGTCGCGGCGTCCCGGAATGACGAGGAGATGGCGGTAGCGCTCCCTCACCCACCCCGACCGTTTTCGCTGCCGCTCAAACGGTCGACCCTCCCCCTCCAGGGGAGGGTGAAAGCGCGTGGGCAGCGCCAGCTATTCCCGCCGCCGACCTCGGCGCGCAGTTGCAGAGTGCCGTGGCGCGGGTGCTGCCGGCGATCGAGGCGATCATCGCGCGGCTCGCCGCCGGCGCCGGTCCGCGCGAAATGGAGCAGGCCGGCCGCGCGCTGTCGTCGCTGACGCGCACCTTGCGCGAACTCAACGGCCTGCTGGCGCAGCACGGCATCCGCCCCGCTGACGACGATCCCGTGCCGGAGAACATCGACGATTTCCGCAACGAACTGGCGCGGCGCATCCGTGTTCTGATCGCGCAGAAGGAGGCCGAACGCCAGGCCGAGCAAGAGGCGTCGCCGGATCGGGGCGGCGACGGCGCCGCGCCGCCCGGGGAAGCCAAGCCGGCAGAAACGTGATAGAGGCGGCCGGTGTTTTCTCGCCGTCACCCTGAGGCGGCCGCGCATCAGCGCGGCCCTCGAAGGGCGACGGCCCCGAAGGAGCCCGTCCATCCTTCGAGGCTCCCCCGGCTGTCGCCGGGGTCGCACCTCAGGATGACGGATCAAGGTTTGCGAATGACGACTTCAGACTTCACCCGCGGCGAGATCGAGACCGGCCGCAAGCTGTTCAACGCCGACTGGCAGTTCTTCGCCGCGTCGTCGTCGCTGGAATCGCTGCCGAAGATGCGCGGCACCGAGATCGCCTTCGCCGGCCGCTCCAATGTCGGCAAGTCGAGCCTGATCAACGCGCTGACCGGCCGCAAGGCGCTGGCGCGCACCTCGCGCACGCCCGGCCGCACCCAGGAGCTGATCTTCTTCAATGGCGGCGGCGAACTCACTTTGGTGGACATGCCGGGTTACGGCTATGCCGCGGCGGCGAAATCCAAGATCGCGGCCTGGACCGACCTGATCGAAAAGTATCTGCTGGGCCGCGCCAACCTCGCCCGCGTCTATGTGCTGATCGACGCGCGCCACGGCCTGAAGGAGACCGACGTACCGACCTTCAAGGTGCTCGGCTCGGCGGCGGTGAGCTATCAGGTGGTGCTGACCAAGATCGACGAGATCAAGGCCTCCGAGATCGAGGCGCGCGTGAAAGAGGTCGAGGCCGGCATGGCGAAGTATGCCTCGGCCTTCCCCACCGTGCTGGCGACGTCGAGCGAGACCGGCTTCGGGCTGGAGGACATGCGCGCCGCTGTGGCGCGGTTGCTGGCGGAGCGGAAGGGGTAGTCCTGAATAGCGGGGGCA
>JAHCKF010000031.1 GCA_026125925.1 Pseudolabrys sp. | reverse complement strand
GCTCGACCTGAACCTGCCCGACATGTCGGGCTTCGAGGGCCTGCGGTCCTTGCGGGTCTCCAAGGTCAAGACGCCGATCCTGATCCTCTCCGGCCTCGCCGGTATCGAGGACAAGGTGAAGGGCCTCGGCTTCGGCGCCGACGACTACATGACCAAGCCGTTCCACAAGGACGAGCTGATCGCCCGCATCCACGCCATCGTCCGCCGCTCCAAGGGCCACGCCCAGTCGGTCATCAACACCGGCGACCTGGTGGTCAATCTCGACACCAAGACCGTGGAAGTCACCGGCCAGCGCGTGCACCTGACCGGCAAGGAATACCAGATGCTCGAGCTGCTCTCCCTGCGCAAAGGGACGACGCTCACCAAGGAGATGTTCCTCAACCATCTTTACGGCGGCATGGACGAACCGGAACTCAAGATCATCGACGTCTTCATCTGCAAGCTGCGCAAGAAGCTGGCGAACGCGTCGGACGGCAAGAACTACATCGAGACCGTCTGGGGCCGCGGTTACGTGCTGCGCGAGCCGAGCGAAGCCGACGAGCGGATCCCCGCTTAAGTCTCTTCCCTCACCGAGGGCGACATAAAAAACCCCGCCAGCGATGGCGGGGTTTTTGTTTGGGCTTGTTGTGCGCGTAGCCCGGATGGAGCGCAGCGAAATCCGGGACCGCCGTCCCCGCATTCCGCTTCGCTTCATGCGGGCTACGAATCTCAGACCAAACTCAACGTCACCGCCGCCAGCACGAGATAGCGTCCGACCTTGGCGATCGTCACCAGTGCCAGAAACACCGGGAGCGGCTCGCGCAGCACGCCCGCCACGACGGTCAGCGGATCGCCGATGAACGGCGCCCAGGAAAGCAGCAGCGACCACCGGCCGTAGCGGTGATACCACCGCTCGGCGCGCGTCAGTGCTCCCGGCTTGACGGGAAACCAGCGCCGGTCGCGGAAGCGCTCGATGCCGCGGCCGAGCAGCCAGTTGATCACCGAGCCCAGCACATTGCCGGCGCTCGCCACCGCGATCAGCGCCCACATTGAATAGTCGCCGGTGAGCAAGAGTCCCGCCAACAGCGCCTCCGACTGCGCCGGCAGGATGGTCGCGGCGTCGAGCGCGGTGAAGAACAGTCCCGAATAGACGGCGAACGTGGCCATGGCGCTCCCGTTTAGGCGGGCGCGGCGCCAAACGCAAAACCCCGCGCAAGGCGGGGTTTTGTTTGGGACCGTCTTTCGGCGAGAGCCTCAGCCGGCCCGCTTGCGGCCGGTGAACATGGCTTTGACCAGATTTTCCCGGTGCTCGAAGCTGGCGATCAGCACGCCGAGCACATGAAAGATGACCAGGCCGACAGTCAGATTGGCAAACGCCTCATGGACCTCCTCGAGCGCCTTGGAGCCCCACCATGCATCGGTGGTCATCAGGTAACCGGTGATGCAGCTCCCGGCGATCATGACCAGCAGCGCCACGATCATCGCGCCGCCCGCCGGATTGTGCCCGATAAAGCGCGGGGCACGCAGCAGCGAGACATCGCGCAGATAGGCGAGCGTTTCGCGCGGCGAGCGCACGAAGTTGGTGAACCGGGCGTGCTTCGGCCCGACCAGACCCCAGATGACGCGGAAGGCCACCAGGCCGGCGATCGTATAGCCAGCGGCGATATGGACCTTTTCGATGTCGTCGCCGGTGGCATAAGCAACGACAAACAACGTTGCCAGCGACCAGTGAAACACCCGCACCAGCGGGTCCCAGACTTTCACGGTTGCCGGCGGCGTGACGCCGCCGGCTTCCACGAGTTGATTGGCTCCGTTCATCGCGCGCCTCAGTTCTGGCCGACGATCTGGCCGTTGGTCGGATCGAGGAAGAGCTCGACGCGATTGCCGCTCTTGTCGATGGTGTAGAATTCGCCGCAAGCCTTGGCGAGCTTGGCTTTGCGCACCTTGTAGCCCTGCCCTTCGATCTTCGATTGCAGTTGCTGCATCGACAGCCACTGGCTCTCCGGTGCATTGGTGCAGGGCCGGCCGAGGCTGCCGGCATAGGCGGCGCCCGAAGCGCCCAGGATGGCGGCGGCGGCAGTGAGAAGAACAAGCTTGCGCATCAGGATCTCCATTTGTTGAGACCGGATCACATGATGTGACCGGCGACGACCGCACCCTGCACGAGGGGCACTGACCGCCGCCTGATGGCCAATGTCAGCAAAATGTCAGCCGTGCAGAAGCATCACCCCCGACACGAAAGCGGGCCGGCAACACCTGCCGGCCCGCTTCAGAGGAAAGGTCTGCGAATTCCATTCAGTCGCGATCGCCATAGCGCTGGTGGCTGTCGCGGCGCCCGTCGCCGTCGAAGTCGCGCAAGTCGCTGCTGTCGCGCTTGTGCTCGCGCTTTACGTAATGGTCGCGATCCCGGTCGCCGTCGTGCCGCATGCGCTCCTGCTCGACTTGCCGCGCTCCCGACGCCACGACGCGTCCGTGATCGCTGGCCTGTGCCACGGCGCCGAGGCCGATCAAAGCTGCCAGCGCGCCGAAAATGATGGTCTTGCGCATCATCCGTCTCCTGTTTTGGCGGGCCGACCATTCGACCCAGGCAGGCGGGACCCTGCGCCCTGGCTGCTGACGGACGCCTGTTGATCCATGTCAGCCAGTTGTCAGGTCGCATCGGGCATGGTGCGTTGTCTCCCAAAGGACTCCCGATGTTGCGTTTGCGGTACCATGCCACGGTCCTGACAGCGGCCTTCCTCGCCGCGGCGCTGCTTGTCGTCGCGGCGCCGGCGCATGCCCGCGATCACGACGACCGGCGGCGCGATGAGATGCGACGCGCCGTCGAGGCCGGCGAAATCCGCTCGCTCGCCGACATCATCGCCGGCGTGCGCGGCCAGTTGCCGGGCGAGATCGCCGGCGTCGAGATCGAGCGCGAGGACGGTCACTGGGTCTACGAATTCCGCGTGATCGACGGCAAAGGCCGTCTGTTCGAGGTCTATATCGACGCGCGCAGCGGCACGATCGAGCGGATCAAGGAAAAGTAATGCGCCTGCTTCTCGTCGAGGATGACAAGCGGATCGCGGCCGACATCGAACGCGCGCTCGGCGCCGCCGGCTACGTCGTCGAGACCGCCCGCGATGGCGAGGACGCCTGGTTTCGCGGCGACACCGAAGACTATGGCGCGATCATTCTCGACCTCGGCTTGCCCGGCATGGACGGGCTTGCGGTGCTCAAACGCTGGCGCGCGAGCGGACGGCAGATCCCGGTGCTCATCCTGACCGCACGCGGCAGTTGGGCCGAACGCGTCGACGGCATCGACGCCGGCGCCGACGATTACCTGCCAAAGCCGTTTCGCATGGAGGAGTTGTTGGCGCGGCTGCGCTCGATCGTTCGTCGCTCCGCCGGTCATGCCTCGTCCGTGCTCAGCGCCGGCGACGTCACGCTCGACGAGCGGCAGATGAGGGTGAGCCTGCGCGGCGGGCCGGTCACGCTGTCGCCGCTGGAGTATCGCGTTGTCGCTTATTTATTGCGCCAGAAGGGCCGCGTCGTCTCGCAGCACGAACTCGACGAGAATGTCTATGGGCCCAACGAGGACCACGATTCGAACGCGCTCGAGGTGCTGATCGGCCGCGTCCGCAAGAAGCTCGGCGCCGGACTGATCGAAACCCGCCGCGGCTTCGGCTACCTCATTCCGGAGGCGGCGCCAAAGGAGCCGACATTATGAAGCTCGGCTCGCTGCGGCTTCGGCTGATTGCGGGCGGCATCGTCGCCATCCTCGTCGCCTTGAGTATCGCCGGCTTCGGCCTGGTCGTGCTGTTCCAGCGCCATGTCACGCGCACGCTCACCGGCGATCTCGAAATCCATCTCAGGCAATTGATCGCCGGCATCGATGTCGATCCGCAAGGCGACCTTATCATGACGCGGCCGCCTGCCGATCCGCGCTTCGCCGATCCGCTGTCGGGGCTTTACTGGCAGGTCACCGGCGCCGGCGGCCAGTTGCTGCGCTCACGCTCGCTCTGGGACATGACGCTGAAGCTGCCGCCGGATGAAATATCGCACGGCGACATGCATCTGCATGAGGTGCCCGGCCCGGGCGGGACCCAGTTGCTGGTGGCCGAGCGCAGCGTCGTATTGTCGGGCGGCGGCGCCAATTCGCCGGCGCGCATTGCCGTCGCCACCGATCTCGGCCGCGTCACCGCCGCGACCACGGCCTTCGGCAGGGACCTCGCCGTTGCTCTCGGTGTGCTCGCGCTCGTCCTGGCGGTCGCGACATCGATCCAGGTCGGGCTGGGGTTGCGTCCCCTCGACAGCCTGCGCCGCGGCGTCGCCGACATCCGCGCCGGCCGGCGCCGCGATCTGCCGGCGTCGGTGCCCGCCGAGGTTCAGCCGCTGGTCGAGGAAGTCAACGCCTTGCTGGAGGCGCAAGCCGGCGAGATCGAACGTTCGCGCGGCCGCGCCGCCGATCTCGCGCACGGGCTGAAGACGCCGCTGGCGGCGCTCGCCGCCGACGTCGTCCGCCTGCGCGACAGCGGCCAGGGTGCCGTCGCCGACGACATCGAGGCGATCGGCGATGCCATGAGCCGGCACGTCGATCGCGAGCTGGCCCGCGCCCGGGTACGTGGCCGCGCGCGGTCGCACGCGGATGTATCGACGGCGCTGACGCCGCTGGTGCGCTCGCTGGTCGCCACCGTGGCGCGCACGCCTGGCGCTCAGCATGTGACTTTCGACGTCGACATCGCTGCCGGTGCTACCGCCCCGTTCGATCGCACCGATCTCGCCGAGGTGCTCGGCAATCTGATCGAGAACGCCGCGCGTCACGCTCACGCGCGCGTTCGGATCGCTGCGGGTGCGAGTGAACTCCCGGCCATTCATGTCGAAGACGATGGCGCGGGCATCGCGGAGCCGGAGCTCGCGCGCGTGATGCAGCGCGGCGTCCGCCTCGACGAGCGCGGCGGCGCCGGTCTCGGACTTTCCATCGTGCAGGACGTGCTGGCCGCCTATCAATGGCGGCTGGTGCTGGCGCGCTCGGCCCTCGGCGGCCTCAGGGCGAGCCTGATGCCCGACGAGGCGCAGACTGTAGCGCCGGCGCAGCGATAGCCGCCTACGGCGTCGCCACCACGAAATCGGTGCCCTCGCCGGTCTCCTCGCTCGGGCCGTTGTCCGACACGATCAGCGACGAACCGGGCTTGAGCAATTCGGAGATGCGATCGACCGCTTCCTGCGGCATCTCGAAACGTTCGAGTGCGACCTCCGGCGTCGGCGCGCCGGCCAGATCGGCGGCGAGTTTGGCGCGGCGCTCGGTCTCCCGCGCGGACAGCTTCTTGGCGCGCTTGCCCTTCACATCCTTGGAGAGATATCCGCTCGGAACGGTCAGCGCGGTCCAGCGCACCGCCCCGTCCTTGATCTCCATCGCCGTAAAGACATGCGTGCCCCACGGCTTGTCGGGCTCGGCGATCGTCACCGGCATGTCGAACAGCGGCTCGAAATTCTGGCGCACATAGAGCCGGCCGGTCTTGCGGCTGACGAACACCGAGACCGGCCCCTTGCGCCTGGCCGTCTCGGCCTTCTTCTCGATCTTCGGCACCGGCGTGGCGTCGGGCGTGGTCGCCGGGTTGACGCCGATGCTCGGCGCGCCGTTCGACGTCACGCTGGCCGTCGACTGCGCCTCGGCCAGCACGACCGGCGTCAGCGGCACCGAGCCCGTGGCGATCGGCACCTCGTCCGGCTTCTTCTCCGGTTCCTTCGGCACGAACAGCCGCGGGCTGGAAAATTCCACCGGCGCCACCGGATCGCGGGTGACGACGACGCGGGCGCCGAGCCTGGTGAAGCCATAGAGGCTCGAGGCGAAGCTGCCCGGCAGGCGGATGCAGCCATGCGAGGCGGCGCGCCCCGGCAGCGGCCCTTCATGCAGCGCGATGCCCGACCAGGTGATGCGCTGCATGTAGGGCATCGGCGCGCTGCTGTAGAGATTGGATTCGTGATAGCGCGCCTTGGCGATGACGGCGAAGACGCCGAGCGGCGTCTCGTGGCCGGCGACGCCGGTCGACACCGGCGCGGCGGCGACTTCCTTGCCGTCGGCGAACAAGGTCACGCGCTGCTTGGCGACCGATACGACGATGGTGACCGGCCCGGCGGGCTTGCCGAATTTTTTGGCATCCTTGTCGTATTTCTTCGAATAGGTACGGTGCCGCACCGGCGGCGGCGGCAGCTCTTGCGGCACATAGGCGCGCTGCGGCTGGCGGAAGAAGCCGAACGGATCGCCGAAAATGTCCGCCGATGCCGGCTGCGGCGCCAGCGCGGCGATGCTCAGCGAGCCCGCCAAAGCAACGACCATCGGGCGCGCGGAACTTTTCAGCCATCGGAATTGCACAAGCTTCAACGCCGCACTCCACATTCCCACCGGTTCGATTCTGTCTAACCGTGAATGTGTTGACGCTTTGCTTCGATCGTCAGCCCTGACATTCGTCAATCCTCACGAGCGTGTGATTGGCGCAACACCCGGGTAAGGAACTTTGCGTGGCCGGCGTCAGGCGGCGCGGCGCGTCAGCAGGCGCGGCACGTGTGACTTGAGGCGCAGCGCCGGCTCCTCGACGAAGCGCCACGACGCCACCGCGATCGGCAGCACGATCGCCAGCGCCAGCGTGAACAGCGCGGCAAAGCCGATCCCCGGTATCTCCAGCAGCAAGGTCTGCTCGACCGGCCAATGATAGATGTAGACGCCGTAGGAGATGTCGTGGCGCTGCGTCAGCCGCGTCAGCGCACCGTAATGCCGCGTGCCCAGCAGCATGGCGGCATGCGCGGCAACGAGAATATAGGTCGCGTGCTCCAGCGGCGTGCCGCGCGTCGCCAGCAGCGCCAGCACCGAGGCGCCGAACCACCATGGCGACAGCGAGACGCGGTCGCGGTGATGATACACCACCATGCCGAGGCCGAAGCAGACGCCGTAGCGGCCAAGCTGGTAGAGATGCGAGGTGGCGCCGACCTGCTCGGTCGCCGCCTGCGACATGAACAGCGCCAGCGCGAGGCCAAGTGCGCCCCACAGAGCCACCGGCCGCCGCGTCCAGCCGGCCGCCGAGAACGCCGCCAGCACGATATAGGCCAGGATCTCGTACTTGATGGTCCAGAGCGGCGTGTTCGCCTCCTCCGGGTACGGCAGTTGCGCGAAGATGTGATGCGGCGGCGCCGCCTTGGCGAACTCGATGAGCACGGCGAAGGGATAGGCCCAGGTGTGCCGGTCGTTGAAATAGTTGAAGGTGCTGTCGCCCGACAGCAGCGGCCCGGCGAGGAAGGTCAGCACCAGGCCGAACACGAACAGTCCGGGAAAGATGCGCAGGAACCGCGCCCAAAGATAGTCGCCTATATCCGGGCGGCGCTCGACGCTCTGCGACAGCATCAATCCGGAGATGAAGAAGAAGACGTTGACCGCGTGCTGGCCGAGCGTGAACGGCGTCAGGCCGAGCAGCGGGTCGACAGTGTCGGTGCCGGCGCGGATAACAAAAGTGTGCGACACCACGACGCTCAGCGCCGCCGCGAGCCGCACCAGATTGAACGAGTTGCTGTTCGGCGCCAGATAGGGGGCCAAAGTCGTCGACGGTGCGGGCATTGCGGAGATCCGGTTCCAGCTTCTTATAGAGCGTGATCCGCACGATGGAACATCAATTGCCCGACAGCCTCTGTAATTTGCGCCAAATTTACGCGATCATTCGCACCCGCTGTTAAGCATTTCTTAACCGTGCCGCGCCCGGAACCATCGCCTGTGCCCGCCATTAGCCTCCCATAACAGGCCAGCAAAGGGACGACGGGATGAAACAGGACGCATTCCCGAAGGAGCCGCGCAAGGACACCGAGCGCGAGACGCAGAAGGCCATGGTCAAGGATGCAGCCAAGACCAACGAAGCGCGCCGCGACGCCGTACACGGCGACGGCGATACGGTGGATCTGGAATCCAAGCGCGATTGAGCAGCATCGCTGCCCGGCCCTCGACCAGCCCGCGCTCACGCGGTCGGGGCGAACGTGCCGTCACTGGAGCCGCCCATGTCCTATCTGCGCTTTGCCCTGATGATCGCCGTGTCGACGGTCGTGATGTTCGGCATGATGTATCTCAACACCTACGAACTCGACCATGTCATGTTCAGTCAGACGCGCACCTGGATGGCGCTGCTGATGGGCGCCGGCATGGCCGTCATCATGATGGGCTTCATGTGGTCGATGTATCCGAACCGGGGCATCAACGCCGCCATCGTCGGCGGCAGCGTCATCGTCTTCGCCGTGTCGCTGGCGCTGGTGCGCAGCCAGGAGACCGTGAGCGACGTCAGCTACATGACGGCGATGGTGCCGCATCATTCGATCGCCATCATGACCAGCCGCCGCGCCCATATCCGCGATCCGCGCGTGCGCAAGCTCGCCGACAATATCATCGAGGCGCAGGTGCGCGAGATCGGCGAGATGAAAACGCTGATCGCCGATCTCGAGCGCAATCCACCGGCTGACAATGCGCCCGACCTGCCGCCGGGGAAGTAAGCGCAGGCCGCACGCGCCATGAAGATCGCCACGTTCAACATCAATAACGTCAACCGGCATCTGCCCAATCTTCTCGCCTGGCTGAAGACGGCGAAACCCGATGTCGTCTGCCTGCAGGAACTCAAATGCGAACAGGGCGCCTTCCCGGCCGCGGCGTTGGCCAAGGCCGGCTACAAGGCGGTGTGGAAAGGCCAGCGCACCTGGAACGGCGTCGCCATTCTGTCGCGCGGGCCGGAGCCGGTGCTGACGCGCGATGCCCTGCCCGGCGACAAGGCCGACACGCAGAGCCGCTACATCGAGGCGGCGATCGACGGCGTGCTGGTCGCCTGCATCTATCTGCCGAACGGCAATCCGCAGCCGGGGCCGAAATTCGATTACAAGCTGGCCTGGTTCAAGCGACTCAACGCGCATGCGCGCAAGCTGCTCAGGTCCGGCGCGCCCGTGATCATCGCCGGCGATTACAATGTGGCGCCGACCGAGATCGACATCTATCCGACCAAGTCATGGGACGACGACGCGCTGGTACAGCCGGAAAGCAGAGCCGCGTACGCCAAGCTGGTGAAGCAGGGCTGGACCGACGCGTTGCGCGAACTCTATCCGGACGAGCGCCTCTACACGTTCTGGCATTACTGGCGGAATAGCTGGCAGCGCAATGCCGGCCTGCGCATCGACCATCTGCTGTTGTCGCCGGCGCTGGCAAAGCGGCTGACGGACGCCGGCATCGATCACTCCGTGCGCGGCAAGAAGGAGCCGAGCGACCACGCCCCGGTGTGGGTGGAGTTGAAAGACAGAAAGCTGCGCGGCAAGCGATCGGCGGCACGATGAGCGCGCTACGGCACCCGGCGCGCGGCGCCGCCCGCCATCGCCAAGGGTTCGAGGTCGCGTGCCGCCGGATTCGGCACGTAGAGCCCGCGCTTGTCGCTCAGCGGCTTGAACACGTCGGTGAGTCCGACCACGGTCTCGGCGGCGCCGAGCGCCAGATAGCCGTCCTCCGGCATCTGGCGGGCGAGACGCTTGAGCACGCTGATCTTGGTCGGCTGATCGAAATAGATCAGCACGTTGCGGCAGAACACGACGTCGAAGCGGCCGAGCGGTGAAAAATCGTTGAGCAGATTGAGCGTGCGGAACTGCACCATGGCGCGCAGCTCGGGCGCGATCTGCCAGGTCTCGCCGAATTGGCTGAAATACTTGAGCAGCAACTGGATCGGCAGGCCGCGCTGCACCTCGAACTGGCTGTAGATGCCGGCGCGGGCGCGCTCGAGCACCTCGCCGGACAGGTCGGTGGCCAGAATGTCGAAGCGAACAGCGGAAAGCGCCGCGTCCTTCGCCATCATCTCCTTGATGATGATGCCCAGCGAATAGGGCTCCTGCCCGGTCGAGGCGGCGGCGCACCAGATGCGGATTCTCTTGTCGCGGCCGCGCGCCGCGGTCAGCGCCGGCAGGATGGTGTCGCGGAAATGATCGAACGGCAGCTTGTCGCGGAAGAAGAAGGTTTCGTTGGTCGTCATCGCCTCGACGGTGGCCGCGGCGAGCGGCGCGAGCGGCGCGGCACGGACCTGCTGCATCAGATCGCCCAGCGAGGCGATGCCGAACTTGCGCGCCACCGGCAGCAGGCGGCTTTCCGCGAGATACTGCTTCTCGGCGGCAAGCACGAGGCCGGAGCGCTCCCGCAACATCTTGCGCAGATAATCGAAGTCGTCGGGCGTCATGCGCGGTCCCCGCCGACGAGGCGCGACAGCTTGGGCCCGATATCGTCGATCGGCAGCACCGCCGAACACAGACCGGCCAGCGCCACCTGCCCCGGCATGCCCCAGATGACGCTCGAGGCTTCGTCCTGGGCGATGACGTGGCCGCCGGCATGGACGATGTCATGGGCGCCGGCGAGGCCGTCGTGGCCCATGCCGGTGAGCACCACGGCGAGCGCCCGGGTGCCCCAGACCTGCGCGGCGCTGGTGAACAGAGGATCGACCGCCGGCTTGCAGAAGTTGATCGGCGCGCCGTTGCCGATGTCGATGACCGGCACGCCGTTCTTCATGGTGACGCTCATATGCCGTCCGCCCGGCGCCATGTAGATGCGGCCGGCGGTGATCTCCTCGCTATGCACGGCCTCCTGCACCGGCCGCCGCGTCAGCCGCGACAGGTGTTCCGACAGGATGGCCGTGAAGGTCGGCGGCATGTGCTGGGTGATCAGCACCGGCACCTGCGCGATGACGTTGTCGATGTTGGTGAGCAGCTTGTTGAGGGCCTGCGGTCCGCCGGTGGAGGCGCCGATCAGGATGGCGCGCGGCGCCATGTGCGGCATCGGCCGCAAGGTGATCGGTCCGTGTGCCGCGTAGTGCACGGGTTTGGCGGCCGGCGCGGCCTGCGGCACCAGCGGCGGCGCCAGGATGTGCGTCATCGGCTCGGCCGGCATCGCCGGTGGCGGCGCGGCGGGCTTCGACGCGCGGCGGCCGAGGCCGCGGATCTTCTCGATCAGGTCGCGATGGAAGTCCGGCGCGGCGTTGATCTCGTTCTGGCTCGACGGCTTGGTGATGTAATCGGTCGCGCCCAGCGCCAATGCCCGCAGGCTGATCTCGGCGTTCCGCCGCGTCAGCGTCGAGGCCATGATGATGGTGACGCCCGGCCGCTTGGTCAGGAGCTGCGGCAGCGCCGAGATGCCGTCGAGCTCCGGCATGTCGACGTCGAGCACGACGACGTCCGGCTTGATGCGGTCGATGGCGTCGACGGCTTCGCGGCCGTTGCGCAGCGAGGCGACCAGCTCGAGATCGGGCTCAGCCTCGATCCAGCGCGCGAACAGGCCGCGCACCACGATCGCGTCGTCGACAATCATGACGCGCAGCCGCGCGGCGGTTGCGGTCGCCGCGAGGACGGTTGGGGAGGCGGTCATGATGGGATCCGGCACGGGCGGGACTCGATAAGGAGGCGTCAGATCAGTCCCACTTCCTGGAACTTGGCTTCGACAATCTCCTTGTCGAACGGTTTCATGATGTACTCGTTGGCGCCGGCATGCAGCGCGCGCGCGATGTGCGCGACATCGTTCTCGGTGGTGCAGAACACGACCTTGGGGCCGTCGCCGCCCGGCATCCGGCGCAGCAGGCGCAGGAATTCGTAGCCGTCCATCTTCGGCATATTCCAGTCGAGCAGGATGGCCTCGGGCAGCTTGCGGCGGCAGACATCGAGCGCCTGTTCGCCATCCTCGGCTTCCTCGATGGAGAATTCGAGACCTTCCAGAATACGACGCGCCACCTTTCGGATGACGCTCGAGTCGTCGACGACCAAGCAGGTTTTCATGTCATTGCCTCGTTCGGGTTCAATTCATACGCAGGCCGGCATCACGCGGCCGCCGCGCTGGCGTCGATGGCGAGTACGCGATCGACATCGAGCACCAGCAGGAGCTGCGCTTCGAGACGGTAGACTCCGGTCGACACGGCGGCGAGCCGCGCGTCGAGATTGATCGGGTTGCGCTCCAGCGCCGCGGCGTCGAGGCTCATGACCTCGCCGATGCTGTCGATCAGCAAGCCATAGGACTCGCCCGCCAGCTCGACGCCGATCGCCATCGGTGTTTCGCCGCGACGGGTCAGACCGAGCCGGTGGGCGAGATCGACCAAGGTAACGATGCGTCCGCGCAGATTGATGAGGCCGCCGATCTCCGGCGAGGCCAGCGGCACTTTGGTCACCCGGTCGGGCAGAAACACGTCCTGCACGCGGCGGATCGGCAGCCCGAACAACTGGCCGCCGACCATCGCAGTGACGTATTCGTTGAAGACTTGATCGGTTTCGGTGCTCATCGTCTTTGCTCTATGCCGCGTCGCCGATGCCGGCCTGTTCCATCAACGCGGCGATGAGGCCCTGCCGATCGAACTTGGCGACGTAGTCGGCGAGACCGGCGCGACGGCCGCGATCGATCAACTCAGGCGACACCTGCGACGACAGCGCGATCACCGGCATTGCCGCGCACCGCTCATCGGCGCGCAACGCCTCGGCGAGTTCGAAGCCGTCCATGTCCGCCATTTCGATGTCGGTGATGGTCACGTCGAAGACGCGATCTTGCTGGATCATCGCCAAAGCCTCGGCCGCCGAGCCGACCGCGGTCACGGCGTAGCCGGCCGCCTGCAACACGGGCACGAGCATGTTGCGGAAGAAGGGCGAGTCGTCGACGAGCAGCACCGAATGCTGACGCCGGCGCTGCGTCTGGTCCTTGCGGCGGAACCAGTCTTCGAAAGCCAACGGCAGGAAATGCGCGACGTCGATGATCTCGGTGGCGCTGCCCTTGATCACGGCGGAGCCGAGCACGCCAGGCGTGGCGCTCGCCACCTGGATGTCGAGATGATCGTCGACGATATCGACGATCTCGTCGACCACCAGCGCCATGGAGCGCTGACCATCGGAAAACACCAGCAGCGGCTGCGCGCCCTCATTCTTGACGCCGGCTTCGCTCATGCTGACCAGCGGCATCAATTGGCCGCGGTACTGCACCATGTGGCGACCGTTCGACAGTTCGATCTTGCGGGCGTCGATTTCCTCGAGACGCGTGATCAGCGACAGCGGCACCGCCTTCGGCTGGCTCGATCCGGCGCGGAACATGAGGAGCGACGTCGTATCGGCGTCGGCCTTTTCCTGACGCTGCGGCTGCGCGCGTTCCGCGGTGGCCATTTGCGAGACCACGGTCGAGCCGAACGAGCGCGCGACACCGTTCGGATCGACGATCATGATCACCGAGCCGTCGCCGAGAATGGTGTTGCCGGAGAACGTCGGGATATCGCGCAGCTTGCTCGACATCGGCTTGACCACGATTTCCTCGGTGTGGAACACGCCGTCGACGACGATTCCGAAAGTCTGGCTGCCGACCTGCGTGACGACGATGAAGCCGCCTTCGAGTTCGTCCTTGCCGTCGATGCCGAGCAGGCGCGACAGGCGCGCCAGCGGCAGCAGCTTGTCGCGCAGGCGCAGCACCGCGGTATCCTTGATGCGCTCGATGCGGTGGTCGCCGCCCTTGCGCGCGCGCACCAGTTCGACCACCGCGACCTGCGGGATCGCGAAACGGTTGCCGGCGACATCGACGATCAGCGCGGCGATGATCGCCAGCGTCAGCGGGATCTTGATGGTGAAGCTGGCGCCCTGCCCGGCCACCGATTTCACGTCGATGGTGCCGCCGATCTGATCGATATTGCTGCGCACGACGTCCATGCCGACGCCGCGCCCCGAGACGCTGGTGACGGTCCGCGCCGTAGAGAAGCCGGGTGCGAAGATGAACTTGTGGATCTGCGCGTCGCTGAGCTTTTCGGCGTCAGCTTCGCTGATCAAGCCCTGCGCGATCGCCTTGGCCTTGATGCGCGCGGTGTCGAGGCCCCGGCCGTCATCGGAAAACTGAACAATGATCTGGCCGCCTTCGTGATAGGCGGCGAGCCGGATGTGGCCCTGCGGCGGCTTGCCGGCGGCGCGCCGTTCGCTCGGCGTTTCGAGACCATGGTCCGCCGAATTGCGCAGCATGTGCGTCAGCGGATCCTTGATCAGGTCGAGTACCTGGCGGTCGAGCTCGGTTTCCGCGCCCTGCAATTCGAGCTCGATCTCCTTGCCGAGATCGTTGCACAGGTCGCGGATGATGCGGGGAAACTTCTGCCATGCATTGCCGATCGGCTGCATGCGCGTCTTCATGACGCCTTCCTGCAGCTCCGCGGTCACGTTGGACAGGCGCTGCAGCGGCGCCTTGAATTCGGAGTCGTCGTGGCGGCGCACGATTTCAAGCAACTGATTGCGCGTCAGCACGAGCTCCGACACCATCGTCATGAGTTGCTCGATGGTGTCGACGGTGACTCGGATCGATTGCGCACCGGCCTTGGTCGCCTCGTCGTCCTTCGCCGGCTCGGTCTTCGGCCGTTCCTCGGCCGATTCAGGCTTCGGCTTGCGCGGGGTCGGCTGATCGACGGGCGTCTCACGGAAGGCGCGCTCGAGCTCCTCGAGCGGCACTTCGCCGGGACGCAACGGCCGGCCCAGCACCTGTTCGGTCGCAGCAACGGCGGTATGCGGCGCGGCCGCCTGCACGCTGTCGGCAAGGCGCTCGAGATCGGCGATCAAATCGGCATCGGCGCCTTCGGGCTCAGCCTGGTTGCGCTCGAGTGCCGCCAGGATCTCTTTGATCCGGTCGATCGTGGCGAGGATGACGGTGACGGCCTCGCGGGTCGCCGGCAAACCGTCACGAAACTTGCCCATGAGGCTTTCGGCGGCATGCGCCAGCATTTCCAGCCGCGGCAGCCCGAGAAAGCCGCAGGTGCCCTTGATGGTATGAACAAGGCGGAAAATATTATTGAGAATGAGTGCGTTATTCGGATCCTGCTCGAAACGCACGAGTTCGACGTCGACGACGTCGAGACTCTCGTTCGTCTCGGTCACGAATTCCCGCAGCAGATCGTCCATGGACAAAGGCCTTCGTCGACGGGCGAACGCCCGCGCCCAACTCCCCGTCGGAAGCGGCACCAGTTTGGTCGATGAAGGGTTTAATTTTGGTTTCGCAACTCTAAACGGCGGCGCTGTTTAGAGTTTGTTAACCGCGCCGGCGCGCGTTACTGCGCGCTGACCACGACGGCGTCGCCTTCCATGACGACGGAGGCCTTCAACCCGCAGGCCTGGGCCAGCAGGTGCGCATAGAACGGCTGGATGCGGTGCGCGTCGAGGCTGTCCGGCCCGGTCTCGCCGGCGAGCAGCGGCGGCACGGTCGCCAGCACCTTGGCATTGGTGCCGGTGGCGTGAATCCGGAAGCCGACCGTGTCACCCTCGCCGACCGGATCGACCGTGATCTGGCCGCCGCGCGGGATGGCCTGGCTGGCGATCAGCAGCAGGTTGAGTAAGAGTTTAACCCGGTTCTTGGCCATCAGAACGCGCGGGATATTCCAGGCGATCTTGGTCTTGTCGTCCTCGAGGAAGCCGCGGGAGATCTTCTCGGCATCGCCGGTGTCGATCTGCGAGCCGGCCGAACCGGCCGCCCCAAACGCGATGCGGCAGAACTGCAACTTGGCCGAGGCGGTATTGGCGCTTTTCTTGATGAGTTCGAGCGCGAATTCGCGGGTTTCCTCGTCCTTGTCCTCAGCCAACACCTCAAGCCCGTTGACGATGGCGCCGACCGGGCTGATCAGGTCGTGGCAGACGCGCGAGCACAGCAGAGCGGCAAGATCGAGCGCTTCGATGGGCGATTCTGACATGACGATAGCCTCCGCGCGGTAGGTGACATTAATTGAGGCGAGCGAATCGCTGTTGCAACGGCCCCCCGCGTGATACACCGCACACACCGCACCGCCAAGAACACCCGCCGAGAACACATCCCCAGGCCACCCGGATCGGACCGTGCAGACCATCTCGCCGCAGCAGGCGGAAAAGCTGATTGACGCCCTTTGTGACATCACCTCACGCGCCAGCGCCGCGATTCTGGCGATCCCGCTGTCGCACGCGGAGCAGCGCACCAAGGACGATCTGTCCCCTGTCACCGCCGCCGATGAGGCCGCCGAGGCGGTGATACTCGAAGGCCTTAGCCACCTCTGCCCCGGCGTGCCGGTAGTGGCGGAAGAAAGCGTGGCGCAGGGCCGCCTGCCGGACCTCAACGGCGGCAGTTTCTTTCTCGTCGATCCGCTCGACGGCACCAAGGAATTCATCGCCGGGCGCGACGAATACACCGTCAATATCGCTCTCATCAGCGACGGCGCGCCGATCGCCGGCGTCATCGCCGCGCCGAAGCAGGGGCTGTTGTGGCGCGGCGTGACCGGCGGCGCGGCAGAGCGGCTGCGCCTCGCATTTCCCGCCCCGGCGGCGCAGGCCACCGAGCGGCACGCCATCCACGCCCGCCCGGCGCCCGCGCAACTGAAGGTCGCGACCTCGCGCAGCCATCTCGACAGCGCGACGCAAGAGCTGATGGCGCGCCTGCCGATCGGCGAGCGATACATGTGCGGCTCGTCGGTGAAGTTCTGTCACCTCGCTGAAGGCAGCGCCGACATCTATCCGCGGCTGTCGCCGACCTGTGAGTGGGATATTGCCGCCGGCATCGCCATCCTGACCGCCGCCGGAGGCGTTGCCGTCGCGCCGGACGGCGGCGTTCTTCGCTTCGGCAACCGCGACAGCAAATTCCTGGTGCCCGGCTTCATCGCCGCCGGCGACGTAGTGAGCCTGCCCGGCCGGACATGATCAGCGCGCAATGCCGTGCGCGACGCCCGGCCATTTCTGCCGGGCGCGTTCGACGATGCGCGCCGGATCGGCGAGAAACTCGCTGCGTGCTGCATCGTCGTAAAACAAATAGAGCCGCTCGCCGTTGATCGCCCAGATCAGCGGATGACCGGGCACGGACGCGCCGCGGCCGATCGCCACAGGATCGTAGCCGCCGAACTGGGGCGCGTAAACCTCGGCATGTTCGGCAAAGGCGGCACGATTGCCGACATTGACGAAGCGCCAGACGGCGCCACCGAGACCAAGCTCCAGTTCTGGTCGTCCGAGCACCGGTTCGCCGCGCGAGAAATAGGCGACCGGATCGAAGCCGCTGATGGCGAGCCCGCTGTCCGCATTGACCACGACCGGCTCGCCGCGCAGGTCGCCCCCCGCAGCCGCCGGCAGAACAACCGACAGGACAAAAAGCGGCAACATCACGGCGCCGGCCGCGGCCATCCAAGCCCAAAGCTTCCGTTGCTGCCGTGCTGCCGTCATAGTTCCAAGGGACATAAGGCCGATTCGAGACGCGGTCGCCTACCCTAGCCGGGCCGGCGTGAGCATGACGTTAAACGGCGGGGACGGCTGACGGCCTGCCATACACAGCCTGCCATTCAAGGAGCCTTCGATGCGCACCACCTTGCGGTTTGCGGCCCTGAGCTTCAGCCTGATTTTTGCCGCAGCGGAGGTGGCGCAGGCGCAGCAGCAAGTGCCGCCGCCGCAGCAGGTGCAGCAGCAGCGGCGCTCCGGCGCCACCTACACCATCGAGGAGATCGTCGGCACCGGCCACCAGTTCTTCGGCACGGTGTCGCGCGGCCTCGCCCAAGTGGTGGAGAAGGCTGTGAGCCAGTGGGGCCAGCCGAACGGCTACATCCTCGGCCAGGAAGGCTCCGGCGCCTTCATCGTCGGCCTGCGCTACGGCGACGGCACGCTCTACACCAAGAACGCCGGCGACCTGCGGGTGTTCTGGGAAGGCCCCTCGATCGGCTTCGATACCGGCGGCGAAGGCGCCCGCACCATGATGCTGGTCTATAACCTGCCGGCCACCGACGCCATTTACCAACGCTTCGCCGGCGTCGACGGCTCGGCCTATTTCATCGGCGGCTTCGGCATGACGGCGCTGACCGCCAACAACATCGTCCTGGTGCCGATCCGCTCCGGCGTCGGCCTGCGCTTAGGGGCCAATATCGGCTATTTGAAATTTACGCCGAAGGCGACCTGGAATCCCTTCTAAAAGCGGCGCGGAACGCCTCTTT
>JAHCKF010000309.1 GCA_026125925.1 Pseudolabrys sp. | reverse complement strand
ACGTCTGAATTAGATTTCGCCGGCGGCTTCAGCCTTCCACAGCGCCCATGAGCGATCGACGACCTTGTCGTTGGTCGCGGTCGCCTTGGCGGCTTCCTCGTCCGACAGATAGGTCACGTCGCCGAGGCGCATCGCGTCCATCTGCATGGTCGCGTTGAGCGCCGTGTAGATGGCGCGGAACACCGTGTGCTTGATCGAGGCGCCGGCCATGGTGGCGCCGTGGCCGCGCATCAGCACCACGGCGCGCTTGCCCAGCGACTTCGCCAGTTCGCGGCCCATGGCCGGTGACGAGATCAGCATGTCGGTCATGCCGAACGTCTCGCGCGCCTCGAAGCGGCCGACGCCCGCGCCGAGAAAGCCGCTCATGTGATAGAGCGGCTTGAGCGGCACCTGGCAGACGCAGAACGTCACCAGCGACGGCGCGTGACAGTGGATCACCGACATCACGTCCGGCCGCGCCTTGTAGATCTCGCCGTGAATGTAGCGCTCGATATAACCGCGGCGCTCTTTCAGCGTCAGCGCGTTGCTGTCGAGATCGTAAATCGCGATGTCGTCCTTGGCGACCAGCGCCGGCGCGCGCTCGGCGGCCAGCAGATACATCGACGGATCCTTGTCGTGGCGTACGCTGATGTGACCGAGGCCATCGACGATGCCCTTGGCGTAGAGCACGTGGTTGGCGGCGACGAGGTCGTCGAGCAGGCTGGCATCGGGCTGCGGTGGGCGGTCGGTCATGAGCGTTTCCATGGGCCGGCCGTTTTGTGGATCGTCGGAGGGCGCGGCGTTCGGCGGCATTCAACGGCACATCGTGCGCCGGCGCAACGGCTCATCGGTCCTTGCTCAGGCGCTATGCTTTTCCGCGCGATGCGGCAGCACGAAGGGCATGGCGGCGTCGGGAACACGGCCGACGGCCGACGACACGGCAAAGACGCGGGCCAAAGTGTCGTCGGTGATGGTCTGCGCCGGCGGGCCGTCTGCGGCCAGCCGGCCACGGCTCAGCACGATGACGCGCTCCGCCATCAGGGCCGCGAGATTGAGATCGTGGACGATGGCGATCACCGTGGTGCCGCGCGCGGCGTATTGCCGGGCCACCGCCACCAGATCGAGCTGATGCCGCAGATCGAGACTCGCGGTCGGCTCGTCGAGCATGAGAATGCCGGGGCCGTGCGCTTCCTCGCCGCAGGCGAGTTGCACCATGACGCGGGCGAAGTGCACGCGCTGCTGCTCGCCGCCCGACAAGGTGCCGATGATGCGGTCGTGGAAGCCGGCGAGGTCCACGGCGGCGAGCGCGGCCTCGGCCAGGGCGTCGATGGCCTTGCCGCGGCGGTCGCCCGCGCCCATGCGCACGACCTCGATCGCCGTGAAGGGAAAAGTCACGGTGACGTTCTGCGACAGCACGGCGCGGCGCAGGGCCAGTTCGCGCGGCTGCCAGGCTTGAGGAGCGCGGCCCTTGAGCAGGACGGTCCCGCCGCTCGGCGCGATCTCACCGGACAGCGCGCGCAGCAAAGTCGACTTGCCGGCGCCGTTCGGGCCGATCACGGCGACGGTCTCCCCTTGCGCGACTTTGAAGGACACGCCGTCGAGCAGGCGCTTGGCTCCGACGCGAACCGACAGGGCATTGACGTCGATGGCGGTCATAGCCCGGCCAGTCCGCGCTGGCGCAACAGCAGCGCGAGGAAGAAGGGCGCGCCGACCAGCGCGGTGAGCACGCCGATCGGCACCTCGGCCGGCGCGGCGATAGTGCGCGCCGCGGTGTCAGCGGCGAGCAGCAGGATGGCGCCGAGAATGGCCGAGGCCGGCAGCAGTTTGCGGTGGCCGGGACCGATGACGAGGCGCAGGAGATGCGGCACCACGATGCCGACGAAGCCGACGACGCCGGCGAAGGCCACCGCCGCGCCGGTCATCGCCGCAATCAGGACAATTGAAATGCGCTTCAACCGTTCGACGGCAATGCCCATGTGGAAGGCCTCGGCTTCGCCGAGCACCAGGAGGTCGAGGCCGCGGCCGATAAAGGGCACGGCGACAAGCATGGCGAGCAGGAACGGCGCGATCAGCGATACTTTTTCCCAGGTCGCGCCGCCGAGCGAGCCGAGCATCCAGAAGGTGATGTCACGCAAGGCGCGATCGTCGGCGATGAAGACGAGAAGTCCGATGCCGGCTCCGGCGAGCGCGGCAATGGCGAGGCCGGCCAGCAGGAAAATGGCGATCGAAGTGGTACGGCCGCGGCTCGCCAGCCTTTGCAGGATCGCGGTGGTGATCAGCGAGCCGCCGAACGCGGCGATCGGCAGCACGGCGAAGGGCAGGGGTGTGGTGTGTCCCGTCATGCGATCGCCGATGACGATCGTGGTCGCCGCCGCCAGCGCGCCGCCGCTGGAGACGCCGACCAGCGCCGGATCGGCCAGCGGATTGCGGAACAGGCCCTGCATGATGGCCCCGCTCGCGGCGAGCATCGCGCCGATCACAATGGCAATCGCGATGCGCGGCAACCGCACCGACAACAGCACCAGACGGTCGCGCTCGGTCATGGCCACCGGATCGGCGAGGCCCAGCGCGGCGGGAATGCGTTCGAGCGGAATGCCGGCGCCCCCGACCGCCATCGCCGCGATCACGACGATCAGCAGCACCGACAGCAGAATGGGAAACAGCAATGGGCCGGCCAGCAGCGCGCGCAGCCGCGATCCCGCGGCCTCTGCGATCGGTCCGCTGGCGACAGCGTCGCTCATTCGGCGCACGCGCTCTTGCCGTTCGCCTGCTCGGAGGGCAGGGGCGCCGTACCCTTCAGGTCGGGATAGAGCGTCAGCGCCAGGTCGCGCGCGGCGCGCGCGGTGCGCGGGCCGAAGCCGAGCAGATAGAGGCCGTCCATGGAGACGAAGGACTTGGTGGCGGAGGCCGGGGTGGCGGCGAGCGCCGGTTGGGCGAAAACGGCGTCGGCGCTGAGCTCGCCGGGTCCGCCGCGGCTGATGGTGACGACGACATCCGGCCGGGCGGCGATCACCGCTTCGTCGGTGATCTGCTTGTAGGCGTCGTGTTCGCTGAACACGTTGACGGCGCCGGCCATCTTGATGATGCCATCCGCCGCGGTGCCGCGGCCGGCGGCCATGACGCGGCCGTTGATGAAAGACAGCATGAACAGCACGCGCCTCGGCGTCTTGATGCCGGCGCGGATTTTGTCCAGCGCGGCGATGTCGTCGTGGACCTGAGTGGCCAGGCAGGCGGCGCGGTCGGTGGCGCCGACGACGTCGCCGACCAGCTTGATCTTCTCGACGATGCCTTGTTCCGTATAGGTATCCGGAATGACGATGAGCGGCACTTTCGCCGCTTCCAGCACATTCATCGTTTCCTTCGGCCCGGCGCCGGCGATGGCGATAACGACGCTGGGATTGAGGCCGAGCACGCCTTCCGCAGACAATTGACGCATGTAGCGGACATTGGGCTTCTCTTTCATCGCCCGCGGCGGATAGAGGCTGGTCGTGTCGACGCCGACGATCTCCTTGTCGTGGCCGAGCGCGTACAGAATCTCGGTCACCGCGCCGCCGATCGAGACGATGCGGCTCGTATCCGTCGCGGCATTGGCCGGCGATGCGGCGAGGAACAGGGCGGCGAGCGCCGGAAGCGCGCGACGTGTTGTCGAGAAGATACAGTGCATCGCCATTCCCACAGCTTTCACTTTGTGAGGATCAGTTTGTTCTGTGCGGTCAGTCGCAGCCGGTAAGTTTCATCGCCGTGGGCGATGATGATTTCGCGCGTGCCGCCGAACAGCTCGCGGCTATCGAGGCGGTTGTTGGCAAGTGAAACCTGGCGCGATGCGCCGCCAAGACTTGACGCCGCCGCTGCAATTCTTCCGCCGTCCTTCATATCGCCTTCGCTCATCGCCCTACCGCCAGTAGTATTCACTAAATCGATCTCGGTAATTACTTATATTTTTGAGCCATTATAAACTACGAATACTTTATATCCGTGTAGTTTAGAGCCATTATAACTTTATTATTCGTGCCTTGACCTCAGTAATACACGGTGATTACAAAGGCAAATAGTTGCTGCCGAAGTAACGGCAGAAAGCCAGCCAGCCCGGCGGACGCGCAAGCGAACCGCCCCGCCAGCCCGCCGCAAAAGCAGAAAACACCGGTTCGGGTTGGGGGTTGTCATGACTGTTGGTCGCCGGAGCGCGCTCGCGCTCCTTGTTTCAGTTTCGTCCGTCGCGCTGCTGACGGCATCCGCGCAAGCGCAGGACACTTTGGTGCTCGAGCCGATTACCGTGCTCGCCACCAAGACGCCGGAAAAAGCCATCGACGCGCTGGCGCCCGTCACCGTCATCGGCAAGGACAAGATCGACGTCCTGCAGCCCAAGCGCGTGTCGGATCTGTTCTATCTGGTGCCGGGCGTGTGGACGCAGGATCGCGGCGACGATCCGGCCACCACCATCAACA
>JAHCKF010000308.1 GCA_026125925.1 Pseudolabrys sp. | reverse complement strand
GTTCATAACGGCGCTTCGGCCGCGGCCGGCGAACTCAAGCGCCGGCTCGTCGCACGGGCCGGCGATACCCGGCTGCGGCGCATCGACGTCGCCGAACTGGCCATCGAGCGGCGCCGTCAGGGCCGCGGCTTCGTTTATCTGCGCAACGGCCGGCCCATCCGCGACGATCGCTTGCTGCACCGGCTCAAGCGCTTGGCGATGCCGCCGGCTTATGAGGACGTGCGCTACGCCGAGAGCCCCCAGGCGCACATCCAGGCGATCGGACTCGATAACGCCGGGCGCGTGCAATATCGCTACCATTCGGACTGGGACAAGCTGCGCGAACAACGCAAGGCGCGGCGCTTGAAAGAACTGCTGCGCCTCCTGCCGAAAATCCGGCGTGTGCTCGGTCGCCATCTTCGCGACCGGGAGCCGACGCGAGGTTTTGCGCTTTCCGCCATCATCGAGCTCATCGCGCTGACGGCGCTGCGGCCTGGCAGCGAGGTCTACGCGCGCGAGCACGGCACGCGCGGTGCGGCGACCTTGCTCAAGTCGGACGTGACACTCCAGGGCGACCGCATTGCATTGCGCTTCCGCGGCAAGGGTGGCAAGGCGATCGAACGCGAGGTGCGCTCGCGGCGGCTGGCGCGGGCGATCAAGCTGTTACAGACGCTGCCGGGCAAGCGGCTGTTCCAGTATCGCACCGCCGACGGCGCTCTCGCTGTGGCACGGCGACGCGACGCCAACGCCTTCCTGCACGAGATCGCCAGCGCCGACATCTCGCTCAAGGACTTCCGCACGCTGACGGCCTGCGCGCGGGCGCTGGAGAATCTGGTGGGGGTGGAGCCCAAATCAAGCGACGCCGGACGGCGGCGGCAACTCAAGGAGTGCTTCTGCGCGGTGTCGGCAGAGCTCGCGAACACGCCGGCAATCTGCCGCAAGAGCTACGTGCACGCCGTCGTGGTGCGCTCGTTCGAGAACGGTTCGCTGCAAGCGTTGGCCGGGCCGGGACGCAAGAACGGCGAGGCGATGCTGCGCGCGCTGCTTGGCAGCACGGGTGCCTTAACGTGACAAAGATGCGCTGATCACGTTCTCAGGTGCAGATAAGTCGGATCGAAGCCGGCGATGAGCGCCAGGCGCTCCCAGTCGAGGATGCGCAGCACGCCGCGCTCGACGGCGGCGACGTTGTCCTCGCGCAGCGTCTTGAGCGTGCGGTTGATGTGCACGAGGCTGAGGCCAAGAGCGTCGCCGAGCTGCTGCTGGGTGAACGGCATCGGCCAGGTGCCGTCGGCGCGCAGGGCGCCGATCGAGCGAGCGCGCGTAATCAGCTCGCACAACAGGTGCGCGGTGCCTGCCGTCGCGCCGCGCCGACCATTGTTGGTGATCCATTGCCGGAAGATCGCGGCGTCGATCAGCGTCTCGCGCCAAAGGAGGCCCATCAGCGTCGGCGATTCGCGGATGACGCGGCGCAGGTCGTCATGAGCCACCTGGCCGATGACGGATTCGGTGATCGCGACCAGCGAATGGTCCATGTGGCCTATGTAGAGCGAATGCAGATCCGGCATCTCGCCGGGGAAGTGGAATGAGACGACCTGGCGGTCACCGTCCTTGAGCTCCTGAAAGCGGGCCGCCACGCCGCTTAATACAATGACGCTCTGCGTCGGCACGTCGCCCTGATGCAACACATACTCTTGCGCTGCCAGCCGTCGCGGCGTCACCGTCAGCGTCTCGACCAAAGCGCGGTCCTGGTCGTTCAGCGTGCCGATGGATTGCAGCTTGGCGATGAGGGGTTCGACAAGGGACATTCTTAGCTCGTGTGCCGGGGGCCTTGGTCAACCGGTCACAAGCGCGATTGTTCCAACCGGTTCCGCGGCTGCGGCGCCGATCAGCGGGGCGCCGTCGTTTGCGGCGTGGTTTCCGCCGGCGGCGGCGTCTTGTCCGGCTGCTGGATCGCTTCGGCGCTGCGCGGATCCTGCGGCGACTGATCGGGCTTGCCGCTCCACAGCGCGCCGATCACGAGCACGACGGCGGCCGCCAGCAGGCCAAGCGCGAGCCACTTCTTCTGCATTCGATTACTCCATTGGTTTTGATTGAACCAACGAAGTGCGGGCCGGCCTCGTTCCGCGCGATGCGGTCGCAGGGCGGCGGGTGCAACAGAAGAAATCGAAAATCGATACGGGCGCACTAACCCGCGGCGACCCGTACCTGGACGTCGTGCTGCGGATTGAGCCGGCGGTATTGGGCGCGCAGGTTGCGGTAACATTCGCAGGCCTGGCCTTCGAGTGCGACGCGATCGAGCAGGTTGATGCGGCCGCGCCGGACATTGATCAGGTTGCGCTCCTGAAATTGCCCGGCCGCCATGCACAGGCTCGTGCGCTGCACGCCGAGCATGGTCGCCAGATATTCCTGCGTCAGTTTCAGTCCGTCGTTGTCCACTTCGTCGGCGGCGCGCAACAGCCAGGTCGCCATGCGGGCGGACAATTGATGACGGGCGTTGCAGGCCGCGGCTTGCTGCGACTGCGCCAAAATGTATTGCTCCTGCGCCAGCGCGAGCGCTCGCAGCCGGGGGTTGGCGTCGGCGGCCTGCTGGAAGACGCCGATAGGCAGAGTACAGGCTTCACCGGGAATCTGGCAGAACGCGGTATTGATGTGAATGGCGGGTCCGAACAAGGCGGCCATGCCAAGCGCGCCAGAGGGGCCGACCATGGCGGCCTCGACGGCGTCACCGTCTTCGAGGCGGGTCACGATCGAGATCATGCCCGACATCGGAAACACCACCCGATCGATGGCGTCGCCTGCTTCGGCGAACAAGTCGCCGTGGCGCATCTCGATGCGATTCAATCGCTCAGTCGTCTCCGGGAGAGTCATCTCCCGGAGCGCCGCGATAAAAACATTTGCCGGCAAGTCGCCCCTCGATTCTCAGACACCCATGTGGGCGGGCTGGGCTGCCCCCGCTTGTGACTGGTCTACGCTAACGCGCGATGGTGGCATTCTGCCCCCCCGATGTGTCAAAAGATAGGTCGTATTGTCGGGTAGCTCACAGAGCGCTGGCTCGACCGGTCCGTAAAGGCCGCCGGTTACCTCCTTCGCGCGATTTTCGCACAGACGGACGACGAACTAGACGAGTTCGCGCGTCACATCGTCAAACAGCTCATCGACCGATAACAACCGCGGGATGATTTGCTGTTCGTAGGAATAGCGGATCACCGTTTCCAGTGCCTTGCGATTGTTCTCGACGCCGAATGGCACCGGGTCGATGCCGCCGGCCGGCACACCTTGCGCTTTACTCAGTTTGAGTAAGCGGAAGATCTCGCGCACCACGTCGGGCCGTTGCCGGGCGAGGTCGGTGCGCACGACGAACAGGTGGTTGATCGGCACCATACCGTGCTTCTTCGACCAGGCTTCGGCGGCCTTGTGCGGTTCGGGGATGAGATGCGCGACGCGCGGCTCGTCGGGTAAATCGCCGCCGAGAATGGCGCCGTCGAGTTCGCCCTCGACGAGCATCTTCTCGACATTCGAGCCGGAGGCCAGCCGCTCGACATTGGCCGGGTCTTTATATTCGGCGAGATGGCCGTCATCGGTGGTGCACCACGTCACCTTGCCCGAGTCGACGCCGTATTCGTCCTTGAGGATGCCGCGCACCCAGACGCCGGTCGTGACCGAATAGGAGCGGGTGCCGAAGCGCTTGCCCTCGATGTCCCTCGGCGTCAGCTTCCCGCGCGCGACATTGTAGCTGATGGTGTGATGCTGGCCGCGCGCCATCACCACCGCCGGCAGCAAGGTCAGCGGCTTGCCGTAGACCTTGGCCTGCAGGAAGGTGACAATGGCGAGTTCGCCGGCGTCGAACTTGCCCTCGCGCACCATGGGCTTGAAGCCCTGGTTGGCGATCTTGGGCCCGCAGAAGTCGAAGCTCACGAGGTCCGACTTCACCGCGCCCGATTTGAGCGCGCGGGTGACCGGATAATCGGCGAGGTTGGTGGCGAGCGTAACCGGGTCCGCGGCGGGATAGGCCGTCATGCGATGCTCTCGGCTAGTTGAGGCCGCGTTCCTTCAGTACGGCATTGAGCCGGCCGAACACCTTGCGGGCATTGCCTTCGAATATCTTGGTGCGGTTCTCGGGGCTGAGGTTGGTGAGCTGATCGACGTAGCGCTTGGTGTCGTCGAAGAAGTGCCCGGTCTCCGGATCCTTGCCGCGCACCGCGCCGACCATCTCCGAGGCGAACAGGATGTTGTCGACCGGGATGACCTTGGTGAGCAGCTCGATGCCCGGATAGTGATAGACGCAGGTGTCGAAGAACACGTTCTTTAGGAGATGTTCGGCGAGCGGCGGCTTCTTCATGTCCTGCGCCAGGCCGCGATAACGGCCCCAGTGATAGGGCGCGGCGCCGCCGCCATGCGGGATGATGAACTTCAGCGTCGGGAAGTCCTTGAACAGGTCGGCGGTGAGGAGCTGCATGAACGCCGTGGTGTCGGCGTTGAT
>JAHCKF010000307.1 GCA_026125925.1 Pseudolabrys sp. | reverse complement strand
CGCGGCGTTGATGATCGGCGGCGCCGGCTTCCTCGTCGCTTATTGGGTGCACGCCAAACGCACGCCGGTGCCGGCGCTCGATCTCACATTGTTCCGGCTGACGACGTTCCGCGTCTCGGTGATCGGCGGCTTCATCTTCCGCCTCGGCATCGGCGCGCTGCCCTTCCTGTTGCCGCTGATGCTGCAGCTCGGTTTCGGCCTGTCGCCGTTCCACTCCGGCATGATCACCTTTGCCTCGGCGGCCGGCGCCATGGGCATGAAGGCGGCCGCCTCGACGCTGCTGCGCCGCTTCGGCTTCCGCACGATCCTGCTGGCCAACGCGCTCATCAGCGCCGTGCTGCTTGCGGCCTGCGGCTTGTTCACCGCAGCGACGCCGGCTTACATCATGCTCGGTGTGCTGTTGATCGGCGGCTTCTTCCGCTCGCTGCAATTCACCTCGATCAACACATTGGCGTACGCGGAAGTCGAGCACGAGCGCGTGTCGCGCGCGACGTCGCTGGTCGCCGTCGGCCAGCAACTGGCGCTGTCCTCCGGCGTTGCCGTCGGCGCGCTGGCGGTCGACCTTGCCGCCGCCTGGCACGGTCACGCCACGCTGGTCGCCGAGGATTTCCCGCCGGCGTTCTTCGCCGTCGCGGCCATTTCCGCGACTTCGGTCGTGTTCTTCCTGCAATTGCCGCACGACGCCGGCGCCGAAATTTCCGGCCGCGGCCTGCTGGCGCCGAAAGCAAAAGGCGCATCAGAGCCTTCGCCGTCCGACGCGAAAAATTGATTCAAATTTTAGATGTTAACCATCTGCGCAAAGACGGTTAATGCGCACGGAGCTATCCAATGGACAAGTCATTGTCGCGCTGACACATTTGCGGCCGGCCTATGGTTAATCGGCCAGCCTTTTCAGAAGCGATCCTTTAAGGCGAAGAGCGATGCGCGCGCGATACCCAGCTACGCTTGCTCACGGCGCGATTTGCGCCGCGCTTGTCGTCGCCGCGATCGCCGGCGTCGCTTACGACTTCACCGGTGAAGCGCGGGCGCAGATCCGTTTCTTCGGTCTCGGTGAAACGCGCGAGCATGCGCGTCCGCAGCAACAGGCACGCATCATCAACACGCGGCCGCGCGAGCGCATCAAGCCGACGACGTCATCGAGCAATCCGCTGGCCGACCTGCCCGATGCCGATGCGCGCGATATCCGCGAGGCGATGCCGAAGGATCTGCCGCCGCGGCCGAAAGGCACCGATGCGCGCATCTGCGCCACGCAGACCGAGAACCTCGCTTATTACCGCATCCACTCCTGCACGCGCATCATCGGCACCGGCAAGCTGTCAGGCGAACCGCTCGGCGTCGCTTACGCGCTGCGCGGCCTCGCTTATCTCGATCGCAGCGACATCCCGAGCGCAATCGCGGATCTCAACCGCGCCATCAATCTGGCGCCCGATTTCGCGCCGGCCTATCAGAACCGCGGCAATGCCTGGTACGCGCGCGGCAATTTCGGCCAGGCCATCGCCGATTACGGCAAGGCGATCGAGCTCGATCCGGCCTCGCCCTCGCCTTACGTCAGCCGCGCCGCGGTGCGCCGCGATCTCGGTTACGACGACGGCGCGCTGGAGGATTACCAGAAGGCGATCGGCCTCGGCGGCAGCAAGGCCAACGCCTATGCCGGGCGCGGCCAGCTCTATCTGCGGCGCAAGGATTTCACGCGCGCGCTCGCCGACTTCGACCAGGCGCTGCGGCTCGATCCCGGTATCGACAACATCATGCTGCGCGCTCAGGCGCGTGACGGCGCCGGCGATCTCGACGGCGCCATCCGCGATTACGAGGACGCCTTTCGCCGCAATCCCAAGAGCAGCGAGCCGCTGATCGCCGAAGCCGCCGTCTGGCGCAAGAAGGGCAATCTCGACCGCAGCATCGCCGCGCTCGACCGCGCCGTGCCGCTCGACGAGAAGCCGGCGCTGGCGCTGCGCATGCGCGCCGAGGCCTGGCGCGACAAGGGCGACAAGAAGCGCGCGCATGCCGACATCGCCCGCGCGCTGAAGACGCAGTGGACCGTGAACGGACTGCGCGTGCGCGCCGAACTGCGTCTTGACGACGGCGACGCCGACGGCGCCCTCAAGGACATCGAGAGCGTGCTCAAGATCGAGCCCGACAATATCGACGCCATCGCGGTGCGCGCGCTCGCCTATGCGCGCAAGAAGGACGACGCCAAGGCCCTGCCCGATCTCGACAAGGTGATCGCCGCCGACGCCAACAACGCCATGGCGCTGGCGACGCGCGGCCGTATCCTTTACGCCAAGGCCGACACCGACAAGGCGCTCAGCGATTTCAACCGGGCCGTCGAACTCAAGGCCGGCAATGCCGCGATCTATCTGGCGCGCGCGGAGATCTATGCCGGCAAGGGCGACACCGACCGGGCGCTGGCCGATCTCGGCGAGGCGATCCGTCTCGACCCGAAGCCGGCCGCGCCGTATCTCGAACGCGCGGCGCTGCGCGCGCACAAGGGCGACGCCGCCGGCGCGCTCGCCGACACCAATGCCGTGATCGCGCGCGAGCCGAAGAACTTCCAGGCCTATTACCAGCGCGGCGCGCTCTACGCGGCCGCCAAGGATCGCGACGCCGCCCTCGCCGACTACCGCAAGGCGGTGGCGCTCAACCCGGCCATGGGCGAAGCCAAGCAGGCGCTCGCCGCGATCGAGGACGGCATGCGCCGCGAGCAGGAAGCGGCGGCGCGCGAGGCCGAGGCCAAGCGCCAGGCCGACGCCGCGGCGCAGGCCAAACTCCGCGAAGCCGAAAACAAGGCGCGCGAGGCCGAGGCGCAGAAGCGCGAGGCGGAATTGAAGAAGCGCGAAACCGACGCGCAGAAGCGCGGAGCCGGCAAACAGAAGGTCGCCGTCGCCACGCCGCCGCGCGATCCGCGTCCCGCCGCCGAAGACGACGAAGACGGCGACGTCACCGCCGCGACGCCGGCGACGCGCACGGCCAAGCCCATCGTGCTGCCGCCGCCGCGCGAAGCGCACAAGACCCACAAGGATGCCGGCAAGGCCAAGCGCGAGAACTTGCGCGAGAACTTGCGCGAAAACCTGCGAGAGACCTTGCGCGAGCGCAAGCTGCGCGAAGCTCTGGAGCGCAAGGAAGCTTTGCGTAAGGAGGCGTTGCGCAAGAATGCCGTACGCAAACCGGCGCCGGCCCGGCAGGCCGAGCGCAGCCGCACTGTCCCGCGCGGCGGACATTACTATGCGCCGCCGCCGCGCCAGCTCTCCGAGCGCGAGAAGCGCGAGATGTACTTCCGTCAGATGGACACACGCCGCCGCGGCGCGCGCTTCACGGATGTGTGGCGGTAGCTCCTACTTCCCGCCCCTGAACCCCGTCGCCAGCAAATAGAGCTCTGCCGAATCCGCGCGGCTTGCCGGCGGCTTGATGTGCTGCACCTTGGCGAAGTCCTTCTTCAGGCTCGCCAGCAGCGCGCCCTCGGTACCGCCCTGGATCACCTTGGCGAGAAACGCCCCGCCCGGCGCCAGCACTTCGCGGGCGAATTCCGCCGCGGCCTCGACCAGCGCCACGATCTTGATGTGATCAGTCTTGCGATGACCGGTGGCATTGGCCGCCATGTCGGACAGAACGACATCGGCCGGGCCGCCCAGCATCTCCTTGAGCAAGTCCGGCGCGCCCGGATCGAGAAAATCGAAGACGCGGAAATCGACGCCGGGCAACGGCTCGATGTCGAGGAGATCGATGCCGACCACCTTGCCCTGCGGCCCGACGCGCTTGGCCGCCACCTGCGACCAGCCGCCCGGCGCGGCGCCGAGATCGACCACGCGCGCGCCCTTCTTCAGGAAATGCGCCTTGTCGTCGATCTCGATCAGCTTGAAGGCGGCGCGCGAGCGCATGCCCTCGCGCCTGGCGCGGGCGACGTAAGGATCGTTGAGCTGGCGCTCCAGCCACAGCGTCGAAGATAGCGAGCGCTTGCGCGCGGTCTTCACGCGCACTTTAAGATCGCGCGCGCCGGTGGACGGTTTCTTGGTCATGGGGATCGTCTATCATGCGGTGTCGTCCCCGCGAAGGCGGGGACCCATAATCCCGGCCCTATCGAGAGTACACGGCGTATGGGTCCCCGCCTTCGCGGGGACGACGGGAGACTACGCCGCCTGCCCGCCCCAGACGCCGTCCTCGCGCATCATCTGCACCAGCATGCCTTCGCGCAGGCCGCGGTCGGCGACGCGCAGCCGACGGCACGGAAAGGCACGGCGGATGGCTTCGAGGATGGCGCAGCCGGCGAGCACGAGATCGGCGCGGTCGGCGCCGATGCAAGGGCTGGCGCAGCGCTCGGCATAGGACATCGCCAGCAGGCGTTCGAGCACGGCGTCGATCTCGTCGGCGCCCAGCCAGCAGCCATCGACGCGGTTGCGGTCGTAGCGCTTGAGATCGAGATGCACGCCGGCGATCGTCGTCACCGTGCCGGACGTGCCGAGCA
>JAHCKF010000306.1 GCA_026125925.1 Pseudolabrys sp. | reverse complement strand
TCTGCGTCATCAGCGCCCAGTAATAGGTGTTGCCGATACCGAGATCGCATTTGCCGGCCGCGACATCGCGCGCGGTCTCGCGGTCGCCGCCCGACGGCTTCTGCGCCAGATTGGCCTTGATGCCCTTGAGCCACTGCTCGGCCTTGGCTTCGCCGTGCTTGGCGACGTAAGCGGCGAACAGTGCGTTGTTGTACATGTGCTGCCCGGAGCGGATGCAGATCTTGCCTTTCCACTTCGGGTCGGCGAGTTCGTCATAAGTGATCGCGCTCTGCTTGACGCGGTCGGTCGAAGCGTAGACGACGCGCGCGCGCATCGAGATCGCATACCAGTGGCCTTCCGGATCGCGGAACTGCGCAGGCACGACCTTGTCGAGTTCGGCCGAGACGATCGGCTGGCTGATGCCGGCCTTTACCGCGTCTTCGAGGCGCCCGATATCGACGGTCAGCAGTACGTCGGCCGGGCTGTTGGCTCCCTCGGTCTTGATGCGCTGCTCGAGGCCGGAGCTTGCCGAAATGACGTTGACCTTGATGCCGGTGTCTTTGGTGAAGGTGTCGAACAGCGGCTGGATCAGCTTGCTCTCGCGATAGCTGTAAACATTGACCTCGCCTTGCGCGGCGGCCGGCGCCGTGGCAACGGCCGTCGCGATCGAGGCGACGACACACATGACAATCGATGGCTTCAACATGTCTGAAATCTCCGGAACGGTGCGCGCAAGCTGCGCCAGGGCCGGCGTTATGTGGCTGCGCCAGATGGTGCCGGTCAATAAGAATTCCTCTTTAAAACCAATAGTTTAGAATGATTATAGGCTGCGAAAGAGGCTGATCGGGGATTAAAAAGCTCTGTCTCGGCAGAGGGATACGCATCGCGCCGCACGCCGCCAGCGCCGTCACTGACCCCGCTTGCGACAATGTGCCGTAGCCGCGGCCACCCGCCAGTGGCGTTCAGCGGAACGTGTTACCGCCGGCGTCGGCGATTTCGGCAATCATCTTCTTCAGGATCGCGTCTCCGAACGACTCGAAGCTCTGCGCTTCCATGACGAAGCTGCCGGGGCCACCGGTGACGTTATCGCGGTAATACTGAGCAAGCCCGCCGGGCGGATTGGTGTGCTCGGGATTCCAGGGCATCGGCCTATCGCTGAGGATCACCAGACCGTTGATGACGATGCCCTTGCGCAGCGCCTCATCGCGCACCGACGCGACATCGCGGCCCGAGTTGTTGGTGCCGTCGCCGGAGACGTCGATGGTCTGCCGTTCGGAGTCGTACGGCGCCTTGTCGAGTTCGGCCATCGCCGCCTCGATGCCGCCGCTGATCGAGGTTCGCTCGGCGAAGGCGCGCGGCTCCTCGAGCAGCCGGGTGCCGAAAGCATGCGCCGTTCGCTCACCGTCGATCAGGCTCCAATCGATGACGACCTTCTGGCTGCCCATGCCCGACCATTCGAGAAACAGGATGGCGATGCGGCCATGGCGGCCGCCTTTGATGGCATCGAGCACACGCGGATTGGCTATCGCCGCCGCATAGCCCTCGCGCTGAAGCCGGAACTTGTCGGCGCTGACGCTGCGCGAGACGTCCGATGCCAGCACCAGCAGCAGGTCAACCTTCTCGGCGGCGCGCGCCGTGGGAGCGAATGCCAAAGTGATGGCGAAACTGAGAAGAAGAGCCGAACGAAACCACCGTCGCATGACGAGCCTCGCTTGCCGCTGAACGACAACGCTACCTGAAAAACCCGGGAATGGAATGGTGCCGTTATATAATCCGCTCACCCCCGCGAAAGCGGGGGTCCAGAGCGAGTTATACTATCCGTGGGTTGGCACCGGGTCCCCGCTTTCGCCGGGACGAGCCGAGCATGGGACTCGCGGCTGAGTGCTTATTCCGCCAGCACCCGGGTCGCCGGAAAGGCCACTTCGACCAGGGTTCCGTCGTCCGGCCGGCTGGTGATGCGGAAACGGGCGTGGTTGGCTTCCGCGAGCGCCTTGGTAATCGGCAGACCGAGGCCGGTACCGCTGGCGCCCCAGCGCGAGGCGGTCGCCAACTGCCGGAACGGCTCCAGCGCGGTCTGCAACTCCAGTTCGCTCATCCCGGCGCCGGTATCGCGCACCCGCAGACTCGCCTCGTGGTCGTCATTGACGGCGGTCGAGACGATGACCTGGCCGCCGGCGCCGGTGAACTTGATCGAGTTCGACAGGATGTTGAGCGCGATCTGCCGCACCGAGCGCGCATCGGCGACGATCGGCGGCAGGTTCGGCGACAGCGAGGTGCGGATGATGACGCGCTCGCGATTGGCTTGTTGCTGCATCATCGCCACGCATTCCTGCACGATCTCGTTGAGGCTGACGCTGGCGAAAGTGAGATCGAGTTTGCCGGCCTCGATCTTCGACAGGTCGAGCAGGTCATTGAGCAGCGAGATCAGGTGGCCGCCGGAGCTGTGGATGTCCTTGAGGTATTGTTTGTAGCGGTCATTGCCGACGGGACCGAAGCGCTCGTCCATCATGACTTCCGAGAAGCCGATAATGGCGTTGAGCGGCGTGCGGATTTCATGGCTGATCTTGGCGAGGAATTCCGATTTGGCGGTCGAGACGCGTTCGGCCTCGCGCCGCGCGTTGATCAGTTCTTCCTCGGTGCGCTTCCAGGCGGTGAGGTCGCGCAGCACGGCGCAGAACTTGTCGCCGTTTTCGAGCCGGCCCATGGTGACGTAGAGCGGCACCAGGCCGCCGCGCTTGAAACGGCCGATGGCTTCGCGGCCGGCATCGGGCAGGCTGCCACGGTCGCCGGCGATGCGATCGAGATAATCGAGCATGCTGCGCCGGCTTTCCGGCGCGAACAGTTCGCTCAAGCCCAGATCGGTGAAGTCGGCGGCGTCGTAGCCGAACAAGGCCTGGGCCGAGCGATTGGCGGACAGCACGCGGCCGGCGCGGTCGAGGACCAGGACGCCGTCGGTGGCGGTGTCGAGAATGGCGCGAAGTTCGGTCGCTTCGGCTTCCAGGCGGCGCAGCGTGGCGTCGTTGGTCTGCGTCTGTGCCCCGGCGATGCCGTTGGTCTGGATCATCAACACCAGCGCGTTCTCGCCGCCCCACGGCACGCTGAACAGCTTGCCCTGCACCGGCTTGCGCTCGCCGCTGACGGTGTTGATGGTCAGCGACTTGGCGTGGTTGCCGTTGCCACCCCCATTGCCATTGGACGTCGTCGCGCCGGTGTCGTCACGCGAGGGCTCGATGAACAGGCTGTCGAGACCGCCGGCTTCGGTCAGCGCCGCGAGGCTGTCGTAACCGGTCCACTCGAGGAAAGCGCGATTGGCGTAGAGCAGGTTGTTGAGCCGGTAGACCAGGATGCCGGTCGGCAGGCGATCGAGGATGACGCGGCTGTTGTCGGACGAAGCCGGCGGCCCGGCGATCGGCGCCGGCGGCTCCATCTTCAGCGGTTCGCCAGCGAAATCCGGCGGTTCATCGGGCGGCGGCGGTCGTCGCGATGCGCCCTTGAGCCGCGCATTGAGCTCACGCGCCAGTTCCTCGAAATTGCTGGTCTCGCCGGGCGAAAGCGACGGCGCTTCCGCCGGCTCCTGCATCGGCTCGGGGGCCGGCGCGATCAGCGGCGTCGGCAGTACCGGCGGCTCCGGCGTCACCGGACGCAACGGCAGTACCTTGGCCTCGGTTACCGGTGGGGCCGGATGCGGTGCCGACGGGGCGGCATGGCGCAACCCGGCGCGGCAAATGCCGAAGCCGCGATAGCCGGTAAAATTGCGTTCGCGATCGAACATCGGCAGGCCGGACATTTCGATCGCGACGCGCTCGCTCGAGCCGTCCACCGGCCAATGGACGACGACGCCGCTCCAGGTCTCGCGCGCCGCCAGCGCGCGGGCGATGCGTTCTTCGGGATCGAGGCCGAGCGTCTGTGCGATGTCGGCCCAGGTGCGCAGCAGCACCGAGGCGGTTTCCGGTCCGAGCAGTTGCGCGAAGTTCTCCATGCCTTGCGTGAAATGCGTTTCGGCATCCATCTGCCAGACGAAGCGGTAAGGCTGCGGCCGCGCCGTCGCGTCGAGCGCCGGCTTCGGTGCGGTTACGGGCGCAGCCGGCTTGAGCGCGACGACATCGTCGGCGGGTGCCGGCGTCGCTTCCGCCATGGCGGCGAATTGCAGCAACAGCGCATCGGTCGCGCCGGCGCCGAGCTTGCGCAAGGTCACCGCGCCGGCGGCGCTGTCGCCTTCGGCGCGGCCGTTATGGCTGGCCTCGCGCGCCAACCTGACGAGATCGAGCGCGACGAGATCGGTTTTGTCGCCGAGCCTCTGCCGGCCCGCGGCATTGGCCTCGATCAATTCGCCGTCGGCGGTGAACAGCGCGACCGGCCGATTGACCGTGGCGATGAGACGCCGCGCGCGTTCGCGCAAGGTGAATTCCTGGCCGGCGCGCTCGGTGGCGGCGACGAGAATGGCTTCGCTGTTATCGGCGAGCTTGAGCCGCGAACACAGG
>JAHCKF010000305.1 GCA_026125925.1 Pseudolabrys sp. | reverse complement strand
CTCGAGCTTGCCGGCAAGCAGCGATGCCAGGCCGATGGCGCCGCCCGGCTCGACCACCAGCTTGAGTTCGTGGAAGGCGTAGCGCACCGCGGCGCCGACTTCCTCATCGCTCGCGGCGATGCCCTGCCCGATCAGCTCCTTGTTGATCGGGAAGGTCCATTCGCCCGGCGTGTTGCTCATCAGCGCGTCGCAGATCGAGCCGGTGATCTTCTCGTTGGCGACGCGTTCGCCGCGCACGAACGAGCGCAAGGTGTCATCGAAATCCTTCGGTTCGGCGGTGAACAGCCGCGCCGAAGCGGCGCGCGACTTGATGCCGAGCGACACGCCGGCGGCGAGCCCGCCGCCCGAGGCGCCGACGATGACGATGTCCGGCTTGAGCCCGAGCTTCTCCAGATCCTCGGCGATCTCGACGCCGATGGTGCCCTGCCCGGCGATGATCATCGGATCGTCGTAAGGCGGCACGAGAGTGGCGCCGCGTTCCTTGACGATGCGCTCGGCAATCGCCGCGCGATCCTCGCCGCCGGCGCGATCATAGGTGACGACCTCGGCGCCCAGCGCACGCGTGCGGCTGAGTTTGGCCTTCGGCGCGTCGTCCGGCATGACGATCGTGGCCGGCATGCCGAGCAGCTTGGCCGCGGCGGCGACGCCTTGCGCGTGATTGCCCGACGAATAGGCGACGACGCCGGCGGCGCGGCGCTCGGCCGGGATCTGCGAAATGCGGTTATAGGCGCCGCGGAATTTGAACGAGCCGGTGCGCTGCAGGATTTCGGCCTTGAGAAACACCCGCGCGCCGAGACGCTCGTCGAGCACCGGCGCATTGATGAGCGGCGTGCGCACCGCGACGCCCTTGAGCCGCGCCACCGCGCTTTCGACATCGGCGGCGGTCGGCAGCATCGTCTGGTCTATGTGGCCCATGGCGGAAGGCTACGCCCGGGATTCGGTGATCGCAAGGCGGCTCTTCGTCGTTCCCGCGACACTCGTCGTCCCCGCGAAAGCGGGGACCCATACCCACGGGACTATCGATGAAGCAGAGGTTATGGGTTCCCGCTTTCGCGGGAACGACAATTTACGCTGCCGAACGGTCGCGATCACGCCGCCGCCGCGGCTTTTGCGTCGCCTCGGTGACGTGCTTGACGAAAGTGCGGGCGGTCGCCTCCCAGGTCAGCCCATGGGCGAAGTTGCGGCAGGCAGCGCGATCCAGCGCCAGCGCGCAAAGGCAGGCCGCTTTGAGATCCTCATCGAGCACACCGACTGGCGCGCCTCCGATCACGTCGCGCGGCGCCGCCGCAGGAAATGCCGCGACCGGCACGCCGCTCGCCAGCGCTTCGAGCAACACCAGGCCGAACGTATCGGTGCGGCTCGGAAACACGAAGACATCGGCCGCGGCGTAAATGTCGGCGAGTTCCTCGCCATGCTTGGCGCCGGCGAACACGGCATCGGGATAGGTCTTGGTCAGGCGCGCGCGGTCCGGGCCGTCGCCGACGACGAGCTTGGTGCCGGGCAGATCGAGCTTGAGAAACTCCTCGAGGTTCTTTTCCACCGCGACGCGGCCGACGGTGAGAAAGATCGGCCGCGGCAAATTCATCAGCGCCGCATCGAGCGCCGGCTGGCGGCCGGGATTAAACAAGGCCGCATCGACACCGCGCTGCCAGAGCTTCACGTTGCGAAAGCCGCGGTCTTCGAGTTCGCCGACCAAAGTCGGCGTCGCCGCCAGCACCGCGGCGCTCTGCGAATGGAATCGCCGCAGCCACGCCCAGGTCAGGTCGCCGGACCACTTCGGCGCCAGCGTGATGCGCTCGGCGACGTAATCGGGAAAGCGGGTGTGAAAACTCGTGGTGAACGGCAGACTGCGGCGGATGCAGACGCGGCGCATGGCGTGGCCGAGCGGGCCTTCGGTCGCGATGTGGATGGCGTTCGGCTGGATGACGTCGAGGCGGCGCTCCACGGCGCCGGCGCCGGCCAGCGACAATCGTATTTCCGGGTAGCTCGGCATCGGCACGGTGCGGAATTCGGCCGGGCTGAGTATCTCCACCGGCACGCCGAACCGCGTCGCCTCCTGCGCCACCTGCCCCAGCGTGCGCACGACGCCATTGACCTGCGGGTGCCAGGCGTCGGTGACGATGAGGATTTTCATTCCATCTCCGCTCATTCCCGCGAAAGCGGGAATCCAGTTCTTATTTAGGCATAAAGATCGCCGCCCCTGGGTCCCCGCTTGCGCGGGGACGAGCGGGTGCCATGCTCACGCCGCCTGTGCCTGTGCCGCGATTTCGAGCGGCGCCTTCTGCCGGCCGTCATGGGTCCAGGTGATAATCTCGAAGGTGCCGTCCGCGTTCTCCGCCACCGCCGTGCAGCTTTCCACCCAGTCGCCGCAATTGATGTAGCGCAGGCCGAAGTCGTCGTGCAGCGCCGCGGTGTGGATGTGGCCGCAGATCACGCCGTCGACCTTGTGATGCTGCGCTTCGGTCGCCAGCGCCTTCTCGAAGGCGCCGATGTAATTGACGGCGTTCTTGACCTTCATCTTCGCCCACTTCGACAGCGACCAGTACGGCGCGCCGAAGATGCGGCGCATGGCGTTGAAGATGCGGTTGGCCTTGATGGCGAGGTCGTAGGCCTTGTCGCCGAGCAGCGCCAGCCAGCGCGCTTGCGTGACGACAAGGTCGAACATGTCGCCGTGCACGACGAGGTAGCGCTTGCCGTCGGCGCCGTCATGGACGATGTGCTCGACCACCTCGATGCCGCCGAAATGCGTGCCGTAATAGTCGCGCAGGAATTCGTCGTGGTTGCCGGGAATGTAGATCAGCCGCACGCCCTTGCGCGACTGGCGCAGCAGCTTCTGCACCACGTCGTTATGCGCTTGCGGCCAGTACCAGGACGAGCGCAGCGCCCAGCCGTCGACGATGTCGCCGACCAGGTAAATGGTGTCGGCTTCGTGGTGGCGCAGGAAGTCGAGCAGTTTGTCGGCCTGGCAACCGCGCGTGCCGAGATGGATGTCGGAGATGAAAAGCGCGCGAAAGCGCCGCGTGGCGGGTTCCGTCACGGCGCGACCTTCTGGAGGTTTTGCTTCATGTCTCGGCCCATTAGCAAAATCATGTGACAAGCGGATGACAGCACTTCCCTCTTCACCCTCCCCTGGAGGGGGAGGGTAAAGCGCGAGCTACGCCGCAACGCTCTGCGCTTCCGCGCGGCGGAACCGCACCAGCGTATAAACACCGAACGGCTTGACCTTGCGCCGCTCGATCAGTTCGGCGCCGCCGTGGGTCGAGGCCCAGTCGGCCAGCCGCTGAAACGGAAACTCCGGCCGCAGACCGAGCTTGCGCGCCTTCTGCGCCAGCAGCCGTTCGACCGCGGCGGCGAGGCCCTTCTCCGAATAGAGATGATTGACGAGGATTATCTGGCCGCCGGGCCGCAGCACGCGCGCGCATTCCGACAGCACGCGCTCCGGATTGTCGACCAGGGTGATGACGAACTGTCCGACCACGCAGTCGAAGGTCGCGTCGGGATAATCGAGCGCGCTCGCATCCATCACCCGCAATTCCTTGACGAAGGGATAGCGGCCGGAAGCAAGGCGCTCGCGCGCCCGCGCGATCATCGGTTCGGAGATGTCGATGCCGGTGATCTCGGTGGTGTGGTCATAATCGTCGAACGACAGCCCGGTGCCGACGCCGATCTCCAGGATACGCCCGCCGACCTCGTGCGCGGCTTTGGCCGCGGCGCGCCGGCCGTTGAGGAACACCGGACCGCACAGCATGTCGTAGACCGGCGCCCATTTGGCATAGGCCTTTTCCATCACGTCTTTGGCGGGATCGCGCAGCATGCACAGCCCTCTCGAATCGTTGCCCCGGTCGATGGTTTCGGCCTAGCAAGGCTGTGCGACAGCGAGGCGACAGCGCGCGGCGCGCGCTCACTCCTCTTCACCCGCCCCCTCCAGGGGAGGGTAAAAAGTAGCACATCCCGGCCTTGACCGGATCGCACGCTGTCCTATCAGTGTAGCCCCTTCTTTGACTGTCGAGGAAAGCCCATGGATCTTGGAATCGCCGGCCGCAAGGCCATCGTTTGTGCGTCGAGCCGCGGGCTCGGCAAGGCCTGCGCCTTTTCGCTGGCCGAGGCCGGCGTCGAGGTCGTGATCAACGGCCGCGACGCCAAGACCGTCGAGGCGACCGCCGCCGAAATCGCCAAGGCGACCGGCGCGAAGACCATTCCCGTCGTCGCCGACGTCGCCACGCCCGACGGCCAGAAGGCGCTGTTCGCCGCCTGCCCCTCGCCCGACATCCTGGTCAACAACAATGGCGGGCCGCCGCCGCGCAATTTCCGCGAACTGACGCGCGAGATGATGCTCGACGGCGTCGTCGCCAACATGGTGGTCGCCATCGAACTCATCCAGAAGGTGATCGACCCGATGGCGGAACGCGGCTTCGGCCGCATCGTCAACATCACCTCGAGCTCGGTGAAGGCGCCGCTCGCCGGCCTCGACCTGTCGTCCGGCGCGCGCGCCGGCCTCACCGCCTTCATGGCA
>JAHCKF010000304.1 GCA_026125925.1 Pseudolabrys sp. | reverse complement strand
AGCCGCCGGGCTCGATCGCCGACGCGCTGGAGCGTCTCGTTGCCACGCCCGACCTGTGTTCCAAGCGCTGGGTCTGGGAGCAGTACGATCACATCATCGGCGGCAATACGGTGCAGCGGCCGGGCGGCGACGCTGCCGTGGTGCGTGTTCTCGATGGCCCCAAGGGTCTCGCCATGACCACCGACGTGACGCCGCGCTATTGCGAGGCCAATCCATTCGAGGGCGGGAAGCAGGCGGTCGCCGAATGCTGGCGCAACCTCACCGCGGTCGGCGCGACGCCGCTCGCCATCACCGACAATCTCAACTTTGGCAATCCGGAGCGGCCCGAGATCATGGGCCAGTTCGTCGGCTGTGTGCGCGGCATCGCGGAAGCCTGCAAGGCGCTCGACTTCCCGGTCGTGTCCGGCAACGTCTCGCTTTACAACGAGACCAACGGCAAGGCGATCCTGCCGACGCCGTCGATCGGCGGTGTCGGCGTCATCGCCGATTTCAGGAAGAGCGCGTCGATCGCCTTCAAGAAGACCGGCGAGGCGATCTTCGTCGTCGGCGAGACCACCGGCTGGCTCGGCCAGTCGATCTATCTGCGCGAAATCTGCGCGCGCGAAGAGGGCGCGCCGCCGCCGGTCGATCTGACCGAGGAGAAGGAAAACGGCGACTTCGTTCGGGCGCTCATTCTCGACGGCGTGGCGAGCGCCGTGCACGACGTCTCCGACGGCGGCCTGCTGGTCGCGCTCGCCGAAATGGCGATGGCCTCCGGCGTCGGCGCCAAGCTCGACGCCGCGCCCGATGACATCCCGGAGCATGCCTACTGGTTCGGCGAGGACCAGGCGCGTTACGTCGTCACCGTGCCGGCGGGTGAGGCCGACGCGCTGATGGCGCGGGCGCGTGACGCCAATGTGCCGGTGTGGCGCATCGGCGAGACGGGTGGCGGCGCCGTTGCGGTGGCGGGCCAGCGCGCCCTCGACGTCGCCGACCTCAGCAAACGCAGCGAAGACTGGCTGCCGGACTACATGGCCGGCCAGAACTAGGCTGGCGATCTATCCATGACGTCGCGGCGGGCCCGCTCCGCGGGTGCCCGATTTTCGCAATTTAGATTAAAGCCCGCCGAAGGCTTTGTTTAATACACGCCGTTTACCCTACCGGTGGTTGTGTCGCGCCGCCGGGTTTGGCGTGCCGAGATGCGGCCGTTTGCCGGGCCCTATTTGGCCCTTCCGTCACGTCCCATCACGGTCCGGAATTCACCCATGACATTGTCGAACTGGTCGCCGTACCGCCTTGCCCGATTGACCAACCGCTTTAGCCTGACCTCGCGCCTGACGCTGATGACCATCGTCACCATGGCGCTTGCGGTCGGCGTGTCGATCTGGACGTCGATCTCGATCACCAAAGGCGAGATGTATCGCCGCGCCCAGGAAGCGCTCGACATCAACATCAAGCTGCTCGACAGCTCGCTGGCAGCCTATGGCGCGCCGCGCCGCGATGGCGACAAGTTCTATTTCGGCAATACGCTGGTCAACAACAACTTCGAAGCGGTCGATCGTGTCAAGGCGATCGCCGGCGGCACTGCCACGGTGTTCATGGGCGACACGCGCGTGGCGACCAACGTCGCCAAGCCCGACGGCTCGCGTGCGGTCGGCACCAAGCTGGCGCCCGGTCCGGTCTACGACACCGTATTCACGAAAAAGCAGACCTATCGCGGAGAGGCCAACATTCTCGGTACCGAGTACCTGACCGTCTACGAGCCGATCATGAGCGGAACCGAGGTCCTTGGCATTGCCTATGTCGGCGTCAAGAAGGCCGAGTTCTTCGCGGTGCTGCAAAGCCTGATGACCATGAGCCTCATCGGCGGGCTCGTCGTCATCGTGGTGGCGGGGGCCGCCATTTTTCTGCTGGTGCGGCGTATCTTCGCGCCGGTCGGTTCGATGTGCGACGATCTCGTCGCCATGGCAAGCCGCGCCTCCGGCGAGAAGCTCGACACCACGCATATGAGCCAGATCGAGGGCATGCGCGCGGCGGTGACGGCGCTCGACGAAGCGACGCGCGCCAAGGAGCAGGCCGAGGCCGAAGCATCGGCGCTGCGCCAGCGCGCCGATGCGCAACGGCGCCAGCGCGCCGATCTGGCCTCCCGTGCCGCCGAGGAGCGCAGCCGCTCCGTTGCCGAGCGAGCCCGCGCCATGGACGAGATCTCCGCAACAGTGAAGAAGAATGCGGGCGAGGCCGCCGAGGCCGATCGTGTCGCCACCCAGACCAGTGACGTCGCCGACCGCAGCGGTCAGATCGTATCGAAAGCCATCGAGGCGATGTCGCGCATCGAGCAGTCATCACATAAGATTTCCGACATCATCTCCGTGATCGACGAAATCGCGCGGCAGACCAATCTGCTGGCGCTCAATGCCGCGGTGGAGGCGGCCCGCGCCGGTGACGCCGGGCGCGGCTTCGCGGTGGTGGCGACCGAGGTGCGCAGCCTGGCGCAGCGTTCCTCCCAGGCCGCCAAGGACATCAAACAGCTCATCGGCTCGTCGTCGGAGCGTGTCAAAGAGGGTGTCGAGCTGGTCAATAGCGCCGGCACCTCCCTTGCCGAGATCGTCGATCAGATCCGTAAGGTCGCCGGCATCGTCTCCGGCATTGCTGTCGCCAATAATGAGCAGGCATCCGGCCTTGAGCAGATCAACCGCACGCTGACCCAACTCGACCAGGATTTCTCGGATGCTACAGACTGGTCGGACGACGGCGAGGCCGTCGCCGCCTGACCGTGCGGAGGCAAGGCTGCCGGCTCTGGGCCGGCGCGCCTGGCATCACTGCTGATTGCGCTCCATCACGCGGCGGAGAATGCGCCCGGCCGGGGTGATGCCAGGCGGCAGGCGGCGGTGCTCCGTCGTCGTCGTGGTAGTCGTTGCGGCGGCCGCCGGCACGACCGCGCCTTCGGCCGGGATCGAATCGGCGATATCGGCGAGCGACGTCTTGCAGTTCGGCGACAGCTTGGCGGCGTTGCGCTGCAGGCAGGCGAGCGCCTCGGGGCCGCCGGGCTGCACGCCCTTGCAGTTGCGCCTGAAATCGGCGCGGCAGGTGTTCTTGACCGCGCTCATTTGCATCGCCGTCGGCATCGGCGGCGCATCGGCAGCAGCCGGAGCGGCAACCGCGGCTGCAGGCGCCACGGCGGCCTGCTTCGGCATGGTGGCGCCGACGGCCGTCTGACAGCCCGGCGACAGCCGCGCAGCGTTCTTCTGCAGGCATTGCAGCGCCTGCGCGCCGCCCGGCTGAACGCCTGAACAGTTGGACATGAAATCGGAGCGGCAGGCCGACTTGATGGCCGACTGCTGGGCGGCCGTGACCTGCGGCGCCGCCGGAGCGGCAGCCGCCGTCGCCACGGGCTTCGGCGCGGGCTTGGCCGGCTTCGGCACCGCGATGCTGGCGGCGGGCGGCTTGGCCGTGGCAATCGCAGGCGCGGGTGCGGCAGGAGCTACGGGCGGCGGCGCAACCGCGGCCACAGCGGCGGGTGCCGGCGGTGGTGGAACCGGGGTCGGCGCCGGAGCAGGCGCGGGCGGTGCAACGGCCGCAGCCGGCTTCGGCAAGGTGGCGCGGACGGCGCTCTGGCAGCTCGGCGACAGCTTCGACACGTTCTTCTGCAGACATTGCAGCGCGTCGGCGCCTCCGGGGCGCACGCCTGAGCAGTTCGACATGAAATCGGAGCGGCAGGATGACTTCAGCGCGGCCTGTTGCTCGGCGGTGACCTGGGCAAAAGCGCTCTGCGCCAACGCCAGGCCGATAGCGCCGGCCATCGCCGCCGTCCAAATGCGGTGTGTGTGTGCCATGTCGTTCCCCCTGTCAGAAGCCGCAAAAATCCCGCGGCGCCGCTGTGTTCTGAAGCCCTTTATACCCCGGGCCGGACCGACCCGGGACTGACATTTTTTGGGTGCAAATTCTGCGCTAAGGGCTGCCGCTGGCGGGCAGGTTGCGTATGGTGGGCTTCCAGGAGGACTGACGATGGCAATGGATGCGGGCGAAATCGAGCGGCTGATCAAGGAGGGCATTCCGGACGCTCAGGTCACCATTCGGGACCTGGCCGGCGACGGCAATCACTATGCCGCCACCGTTCTGGCGCCGTCTTTTGCCGGCAAATCGCGCGTCCAGCAGCATCAGCTCGTCTACAACGCCTTAAAGGGCAATATGGGCGGCGTATTGCACGCGCTGGCGCTGCAGACCGGGACGCCGTAGGCGGCCGGATTCTTCCAAAAATCCAGAATTAACAGTCATTTCGTTTCGATTTCGCCGACCCCCTTGGGGTGGCACGGCGAACTGGGCTACATATATCGACGATATCGGCGCCGCCTCCCGCGCCGATCGGGCGCGACCCGCGGCGGACCGCCGGGCCGCACAACTGGATCAACAAGGATTCCGCTGCCATGGGCATCGAGCAGTTCATCGATAACGAAGTGAAGTCGAACGACGTGGTGCTGTTCATGAAGGGCACGCCGCAGTTTCCGCAGTGCGGGTTCTCCGGTCAGGTGGTGCAGAT
>JAHCKF010000303.1 GCA_026125925.1 Pseudolabrys sp. | reverse complement strand
CCTTTCGTCACCTCGATGCGCCGGGTGAACATCGGCCCGGCGGCGACGAAGGTATGAAACTCGCCGTTCTCGCCGCACGGATCGACGCCTTCGGGCAGATCGGCGAGCAGCGACTGATCGAAACGCCGCCCGGCGAAGGACGGCTTGAGCTTGGCCATATCGACCACGGCGAGATGCGCCTCGATCCCGCCGGCCATCATCTCGCGTGCCAGCGCAGCGGTCGGCCGCTGCCACAGCGGAAACACCGCGGTCATGCCGATGCTCCTGAGCTTCTCCTCGCGCCAGGCGCGCAGGTCGGCAAGAAACAGATCGCCGAAGATGACATGTGTCACGCCATCGGCCTGGGCGCGCGCCATCGCCGCCGCCATTTCGCGCTCATAGATTTCGTTCGGGCACGGATAGGGAATGCGCACGGTGACCGACGGCAGGCCGGCTGCCGCCACCTGCGCGCCGAGTAGTTCCTCGCGCACGCCGTGCATCGACACGCGTGAAAAGCTGTCGGTTACCGTCGTCAGCGCGCCGACGATGTCGTAATCGCCGCTTTGGCGTGCCTCGTGCAGTGACCAGGCGGAGTCCTTGCCGCTCGACCAGGCGATCAGGGTTTTGGGGTTTGTCATGCCGAATACTAACACGGATGCCGATGTCATGGTGTGCGAAACCTTACGATCCGCGACCGTCCACGACGGAAGGGCCCATTTCACAGGCCTTTCCGTGGCTAACGAAGCCTTGCCGCGATCCCTGCGCCATGAACCGTTTCGCAATCTGTCTTGCCTAAGTTGGTCCTCAACAAGACGCGCAAAGTGCATTTGGGGAACGTGCGTCAGCGAGGGCGCGGGACGGCGCCGCACATCATGGGTCTGGTCGCCAACAGCATCGGGCATCTGATTGCCCGCTATCTCGGCAAGCCCGAAGCTGGCTATCACGAGCTCGTGCCCGGCCGCGCCGATGCGCTGGCCGCCGTGCTCAGGCCGGGCGACGTGCTGCTGATCGAAGGCAACAGCCACATCGCCGGCATCATCAAATATCTCACGCAATCGACCTGGTCGCACGCTGCGCTTTATGTGGGGCCGATCGGCGATCGCGTTTCCGCTTCGGGCGAGCCGCTCAGTCTGGTCGAAGCCGAACTCGGCAAAGGCGTCGTCGCCGTACCGCTGTCGAAATATGGCAACGCCCACACCCGTATCTGCCGGCCGGTCGGTCTGTCCGACGACGACCGCATTCGCGTCTGCAACTACGCCTGCGAGCGCATCGGCTTTGACTACGACGTCAAAAACATTCTCGACCTCGCGCGCTACCTGTTTCCGATGCCGGTGCCGCGCCGCTTCCGCCGCCACATGCTGGCGATGGGCTCCGGCCATCCGACGCGCATCATCTGCTCGGCGCTGATCGCGCAGGCTTTCGAATATGTGCGCTATCCGATCCTGCCGAAGATCACCCGCGCCGAAAGCGACGCCGAGCGCGCGGAAATCATGGAAATTCGACACTCCTCGCTTTACGCGCCGCGCGACTTCGACATCTCGCCCTATTTCCAGGTGGTGAAGCCGACCATCGAGCGCGGCTTCGATTACAAATCGGTCGCCTGGGCAGACCTCCCGAGCACGGAGACGATCACGCTGGTGCCGGAGGACGCGGCGGCCGAGCAGACGGCGGCTTAGTCCCTTCTTCCCCTCTCCCCTTGTGGGAGAGGGTGGCGAGCGTCAGCGAGCCGGGTGAGGGGTCAGAACTTCGGTTAGACTCCGACCCCTCACCCGCCCTCACTTCGTTCGGGCACCCTCTCCCACAAGGGGAGAGGGAAGGAAGAGCGCGGCTCTTGCTCAAACCAAGGGGCTCCCCTACTTCTCTCTCCATGATCGACGCCGCCTCCAAGGCCTTCGCCCAGATGTTCACCCCCGCGCTGCGCGGCGTGCTGATCAAAGCCGTCGGGCTGGCGCTGTTGTTCATCGTCATCATCGGTATCGTGCTGCAGCGGGTGCTGGCCGGCCTCGCGGATAGTGGCGCGACCTGGGCCGAGCAGTCCTCCGGATTCGCCCCTCATTCGGTGTGGGCGGGGCTCGCCTGGATGCTGTCCATCCTCGCCGGGCTCGGCATCATCACCGGCGCCATCTTCCTCATGCCGCCGGTGGCGGCGCTGGTCGGCAGCTTCTTCGTTGACGACGTCGCCGAGACGGTCGAACGCGAAAATTACCCGGCCGAGCCAGTCGGTACTGCGCTGCCGCTGCTGCCGGCGGTGATCGAGGGCCTCAAGATCGCGCTCCTGTCGCTCATCGTTTATCTCGTGGCGTTGCCCTTCGTGCTGTTCGCAGGCTTCGGCTTTCTCATCCTGCTGGCCGCCAACGCCTATCTGCTCAGCCGCGAATATTTCGAGCTCGCCGCGATGCGCTTCCGCACCCCGGCCGAAGCCCGGATGATGCGCAAGGCCAATGCCGGTTACATCTTCATGGCCGGGCTGGTGATCGCCGTTTTCGTGTCGATCCCGATCCTCAACTTCGCAACGCCGGTCTTCGCCATGGCCTTCATGGTGCACATCCACAAGAAGCTGGCGGGCAAGCGCGTCGAGTTGATCGAACCACGGCGGTAGGCCACGCATATGTTGTTTTGTCATGGCCGGACTTGATCCGGCCATCCCGCTTAGGGACGCGCCGTGCCCGTCTAAGCGGGATCACCGGGTCAAGCCCGGTGGTGACAGAATAATTGCGTAGCGGAGCCGACTACACCGTCGTCTTCCCCGGCCACCGGCACAGATCCGCAATGACGCAGCGCTCGCACAGCGGCTTGCGCGCGATGCAGGTGTAGCGGCCGTGCAGGATCAGCCAGTGATGCGCGTGGCGCAGATATTCGGGCGGGATGACCTGCTCGAGCTTGACCTCGACATCATACGGCGTCTTGCCGGTCGCCATGCCGGTGCGGTTGCCGACACGGAAGATGTGCGTATCCACCGCGATGGTGTGCTCGCCGAACGCGGTGTTGAGCACGACATTCGCGGTCTTGCGGCCGACGCCGGGCAGCGCCTCGAGCGCCTCGCGCGTGCGCGGCACCTCGCCGCCATGCTCGGCAATGAGCTTGTGCGCCAGCAACGCGACGTTCTTCGCCTTGGTGCGGAACAGGCCGATGGTCTTGATCAGTTCGCGGATGCGGTCTTCGCCGAGCGCCGCCATCTTGGCCGGCGTATCAGCCAGCGCGAACAAAGCCGGCGTCGCTTTGTTGACGCCGGCATCGGTCGCCTGCGCCGACAGCACCACGGCGACCAGCAGCGTGAACGGGTTGGTGTAAGTCAGTTCCGTTGTCGGCTCGGGATTGGCCGCGGCCAGCCGCCGAAACGCTTCCGCGATTTGCGCCGGCGTCATCGCAGGGGAAGCGCCATCGGCCGCCTCGATATCGGCCTTTTTCCGCGCCGGCGCCGGCTTCACCTTGGCGGCCTTGGCCTTTTTCGCCTTGGTCAGCGCCTTACGGACAGACGGCTTCGCCGCCGCCTTCCGCAGCGGCTTTTTCGCCAATTTTTTCGCCACGGTTTTAGCCATCTTTTTCGGTATAGTGCCGCCCATGGCCGCGGACAATCACGACACGCTCGAACCCACGCTGTTTTCCGCGGTGATCACTCCGCATCGCTCGCTCAACAATGTCGGCTTCGTCGTGCTGATGCTGGTGTTCGGGCTCGCCAGCTTCTTCTCCGGCATGGCGTTCCTCATGATGGGAGCCTGGCCGGTGTTCGGCTTTTTCGGCCTCGACGTCCTGTTGTTGTTTCTGGCCTTCCGCATCAACTACCGGCGCGCGGCGGCGTCCGAGCACGTCACCGTCACGCCGTCGCTGCTCACGGTGCGCAAGATCAGTCATCGCGGCCAGGTGCGCGAATGGCAGCTCAATCCGCTGTGGGCGCGGCTGGAAAAGGAAGAATACGAGGAATACGGCATCGCCCGCCTGTTCCTGGTGAGCCGCGGCAAACAGCTCACCATCGGCAGCTTCCTCGGCCCGGACGAAAAGGCCGGTTTTGCCGAGGAACTGGGGCGGGCGCTCGGCGAGGCCCGCCGCGGGCCGGTTCGGACGGCCATTCCCTGACCCCAGAAACCGGGTGGTCCGTCCTGCCCGGCCTGATTAAATAGCCGGCATGAGCACAGGCATCGCCACGACGCCGGCAAAGCCGGCCCTCCGCAGCCGCTTCGGCGAATTCGCCGAGCTGTCCACCGCCGCCGCGGACTACGACATCGTCCGCCGCGCCATCGCCCATATCCGCGGCAACTGGCGCGACCAACCCGAGGTCGAAGCCATTGCCGACGCCGCCGGCGTCACGCCGACGGAATTGCACCATCTGTTTCGCCGCTGGTGCGGCCTGCCGCCCAAGGCCTTTCTGCAGGCGCTGACGCTCGACAGCGCGCGCGCCTTGCTGCGCGCCTCGACCAGCGTCCTCGATACCGCCTACGAGGTCGGCCTGTCCGGTCCCGGCCGTCTGCACGATCTGTTCGTCACGCACGAGTCGATGTCGCCCGGCGAATGGAAAGCCGGTGGCGAAGGCCTGACGATGAC
>JAHCKF010000302.1 GCA_026125925.1 Pseudolabrys sp. | reverse complement strand
TTGACCGGCACGAGATCGCCGAGAATGGCGAAGGCGATCGGCACCAGACCGCCGGAGCCCATGCCGGTGACGGCGCGACTGGCCACCATCAGTGGAAAGCTCGTTACCAGCGCCCCGGCAATGGTCGCGGCCGCGACCACGGCGAGGCAGATCATCATCAGTCGCGCCTTGTTGAACATGTCGGCGAGCAGGCCGAGCAAGGGCTGCACGATCGCGTAAGGCAGCGCGTAAGCCGTCGACAGCAGCGCCGCGGTGGCCGCGTCGGTGCCGAGACTGTCGGCAATCTGCGGGATGATCGGATCGACCGAACGGGTGAACAGGGCCCCGGCGAAAGAGACGAAAGCGATGATCGTGATGACGCGGTTCATGCGGGCGGTCTGATCCTCTCGACCGCGGCACCCTATCGATGTGACGCATGAAAGACGAGCGGCCGGCCCACATGGGCCTTATGCACCGCCACCCCCGCCTGCCGAGCCGCGATTACCACAAACTCCGGCGCGCCCGCTCCGGCCATTCCCGATCGTAGCCTTCGCCACCGACCTTGGCGTCGCTGAGCGCGGCGAGAATCTGCCCTGGCGTCGGTAGGCTGTCCGGCACCACCTGCCCCGCCGGGTTCCACAGGTCCGAGCGCACGATGGCGCGGGCGCATTGGAAGAAGATGCTCTCGACCGTGAACACCATCACCGAGCGCGGCGCCTTTTCCTCGACGGCGAAGGAGCCGAGCAGATCTGAATCGACACTCAGGTGGGCGCGGCCATTGACGCGCAAGGTCGTGCCCGAGCCGGGGATCATGAACAGCAGCGCGCAGCGCGGATCGCGCACGATGTTGCGCAACGAGTCGACGCGGTTGTTGCCGCGCCGGTCCGGCAGCAGCAGCGTGCGCTCATCGGCAATGCGGACGAAACCGGGCTTGTCGCCGCGCGGCGAGCAATCGAGACCTTCGGGGCCGACGGTGGCGAGCACGGCGAAGGGCGAAGCTTCGATCAGCCGGCGATAGTCCGGCGAGATCCAGTCGATCTCCTTGACGGTGGAGGCGTCGTTTGGCGTGCCATACAGCGCTTCGAGTTGTTCGACACTGGCAATGACGGACATGAGATGCTTCCTCGCGACCCACCCGCAATCATCACAGTTTGACGACGCTTTTGCGACAGCGTCGGCTGCGCGTTACGCCTTCGCCAGGCGATCGAAGGCGACGAGACGCTTGAGCAGCGCCTCCATGTCCTTGAGCGGCACCATGTTCGGTCCGTCGGACGGCGCATGGTCCGGGTCCTGATGCGTCTCGATGAAGACGCCGGCGACGCCGACGGCGACCGCGGCGCGCGCCAGCACCGGCACGAACTCGCGCTCGCCACCGGATGACGTGCCCTGCCCGCCCGGCTGCTGTACCGAATGCGTGGCATCGAAGATCACCGGCGCGCCGGTGCGCGCCATGATCGGCAGCGCGCGCATGTCGGACACGAGCGTGTTGTAGCCGAAGGACGCGCCGCGCTCGGTCAGCAGAACGTTGCGGTTGCCGGCGCCGATCAGCTTGGCGACGACGTTCTTCATGTCCCACGGCGCCAGAAACTGGCCCTTTTTGACGTTGACGACGCGGCCGGTTTTGGCGGCCGCGATCAGCAGGTCGGTCTGGCGGCTGAGGAAGGCCGGGATCTGGAGCACATCCACTGCTTGCGCGGCGATGGCGCACTGTTCGGCGTCATGCACGTCGGTGAGCACCGGCAGCTTCAGCTTGTCGCGGATTTCGGCGAACACGGGCAGCGCCGCCTCGAGGCCGACGCCGCGCGCGGCCGAGGCCGAAGTGCGGTTGGCCTTGTCAAACGACGTCTTGAAAACGAGGCCGATGCCGACGCGTCCGGCGATCTCCTTGAGCGCCGCCGCCATCTCCAGCGCATGCGCCCGGCTCTCGAGCTGGCACGGCCCGGCAATCAGCGCGAGCGGCAGGTCGTTGCCGAACCGGACGCCGCCAATTTCGACCACGGCATTGGGCTTGAGGCTCTGGTCCACTCTTTTCACTCCTGATCGGCGCGGACCATGAGGCCGCGGTCACCCAGGGTCAACGGCTGGCAGCGAATATAAGGCCGGCGCCCAGCGCTCCGACGAGCCGCTGGCGCGGCGGCCACGGGCCGTCGAAGCGCATGGCGGCGAGCCGCGGCCCGTTCGAGGTGTCTGGCGGCGACAGGTCGTAGCGCCGCGTATAGGCCTTTGGCGTCAACACCTCGATGGCGCCGCGCGGCAAAGCGATCCGGCAGCCGTCGCCGTCGGCGGTCGCCTGGGCTCCGGTATAAGCGAGCAGAAAGTCGCGATGCCGCGACGGCTCGTTCGCCACCATGACGATATCGCCGATGCCGGTGGCGCCATTGGCGTGGCTCTGGAATGCCGGATTCCAGAAGTTCTCCGGAAAATGCTGCTGGCAGGTGAAGAAGCGCGCCTCGCTGGCCGCCTTGTCGCGCGCAAAAGCGAGCGAGAAAGCGACGTGAACCGGCGTGCCGTCGGGCCGCCTGCCCTCGCGTTCGAACCGGACGCTGTCGGAGGCGGAAATGCCAGCCGACTTGAATGCGGCCACGTCGCCCGCGGAGTCCATCGACTCCAGCACCAACATCGACAGGCCTTCGTGCCGCGCCGCGAAATCGCGGTTGTAGTCGCCGAACTGCGTGGCGAAGACGCCGCCGTCGAGCTTGTCCGGCTCGGCCAGTGTCAGGATTTCGATGAAGAAACCGGGAAACTGCACAATGTGATTGTGCGTGCCCCACGGATGCTTGTTGCGCGCGCCGACGGTGAAGCCGAGGTCGCGGTAAAGCGCCGCGGCGGCGTCGAGATCGCGCACCGCATGGACGATATGATCGAGGCCGCGCGCCATCAAATCACTATTTCGCCGCCGAGAAGGCCGTCGGCGTCAGGAAACTGCTGTTGATGTTGGCGACGATCTGGCCGTCCTTTTCGGATTCGGTGCGTGCGGCGATCCAGGCCGGGTCGGACATGAACGCCGCCCACTTCTGTTCGCGCTCGGCCAGCGACTCCCACTTGAGCATGTAGGTCAAATCCATGTTGGATTCGCCGATGAGCGTCGTCCAGAAGCCGGCCTGCTTGATGCCGTGCTTTTCCCAGATCTTCAGCGTCGCGTTCTCAAATCGCTTGAGCAGCGCCGGCAGCCGGCCGGGAATGCAGCGATAGACGCGAAGCTCGTAAATCATGATTATCTCCGGCGGCGGTTTGACGGCGATCGGGAACGCGGCGCCAGAGATACCGCGTGGCTGGCGCGCGAACAAGGCCGCGCCGTCAATGAGTTGGCCCTTCGCCGCCTGTGGCAGCCGGCCCTGATCGACCGGAGGCTCGAGCCGCCCACGCCTGCGGCGCATTCCGCATTCTGCTCAGCAAGGTCAAATAAACACCGATGACGGCGACCGGCGTTCTTTAGAACAATTCGCAGCGGCGGCGACGGCGCCCGTATGACATCAGAGCGGACTGTTGAAGAGCGCCTCGCCGCTCATGACACGACACGCCTTTGACGCCAATGTACCGCATTGGAATCACATGGAAGGCGCTGCAATGCAAAAGCCACTCGCCGAGTTCATCGGCACATTCACTCTGGTCTTCGTCGGCTGCGGCGCTGCCGTTATCGCCGGCATGGGCAAAGGCGCGACCGCGATCGACGTGCTCGGCATCGCTTTCGCGTTCGGCCTGGCGATTGTTGCCATGGCCTACGGCATCGGCCCGATCTCGGGCTGTCACGTCAATCCGGCCGTCAGTTTCGGCGTCTTCGTGGCCGGCCGCATGTCATTCGGTGAATTGATAACTTATGCGATTGCTCAGGTGCTGGGCGCCATCGGCGGTGCGGTGGTCCTGTATTTCATCCTTTCGGGCAAGGCATCCGGTTGGAATGGCGGGCTCGGCCAGAATGGCTGGGGCGCAGGCTATCTCGGCGAATACAACATGACGTCGGCTTTCGTCTTCGAAGCGGTCGCGACGTTCCTGTTCCTGGTCTGCATCCTCGGCGTCACGCAGAAGAACAATCCGACCCACATCCACGGTCTGGCAGGTCTCGCTATCGGCTTGACGCTGACCGCGATCCACATCGTCGGCATCAATGTCACCGGCGTGTCGGTCAATCCGGCGCGCTCGCTTGGGCCAGCGATAATCGGCGCAGCCAGCAATCCCGCCGCACTCGGTCAGGTGTGGCTGTTCATCGTGGCACCGCTGATCGGCGCCGGCCTCGCCGGCTGGCTGTTCGCCAGCGGCCTGCTCGAGGCCAAGGAAACCTGATTGCCAATGAAAAAGGCCGCGGAGCGACGCTCCGCGGCCGGTTATTTTCAGTGGCTCGCTACACGAGGCGGCTCTGATCGACCGCGGCGCCGATGAAGGACGAGAACAGCGGGTGCGGTTCGAACGGCCGTGATTTCAGTTCCGGATGGAATTGCACGCCGATGAACCAGGGATGGTCCTCGTACTCGACGATCTCGGGCAGGATGCCGTCCGGCGACATGCCGGAGAAGCGCAGGCCGTGCTGCTCGAGCCGGTCCTTGTAGGCGGTGTTCACTTCGTATCGATGGCGGTGGCGCTCGAAAATGTCGGTCGAGCCGTAGATTTCGGCGACGCGGCTGCCGCGCTTGAGCGCGGCCT